>PMDT01000165.1 GCA_003154555.1 Spirochaetaceae bacterium | reverse complement strand
GAGCTGCCGGAGATCATGAACATCTGCGACAGCATCTACCTGCTCTACGACGGGAACATTAAGGCGACGATGAGGAACGGTTGCGACGTGGACAGCGAAAAGATCCTCCACATTGTCACGGGCGGGGCATCATGATGGAAACCCGGCAGACCCCCGCAATGATCGGCCGCAGGATGAGCAACGAGTCGTTCATCACGCTGTTCATGATCGGGGTTCTCATTGCCCTCTTCGGCGTGGCCTGCGCGGTGGTGCCCAGATTCTACCTGCCCCAGAACATGATCAATCTTCTCACGAACAACTGGTACATCATCATCCTGGGCATCGGTGTCACTTTCCTCCTGATCACCGGCAACTTCGACATGTCGGTGGGCGGGGTCATCGCAATGACGGGAGTCCTTTCCGTCTACTTCTGCCAGAGCGCCACGGCGTCCCAAAACGCCCTTGCCGTCGGCCTGGGGCTCCCCTACGGGGTTGCCGTCGCGCTTGCCCTGATCTGCGCCATGGGCATTGGCGCGATCAACGCCTTTTTCATTGCGCGGCTGAAGGTGCCGTCCATCATCATCACGCTGGGCACGATGATGATCGCGCGCGGCGTCGCCCAGATCGTGGCGCAGGGGGCGCAGCGGAATACCAGCCTGCCGGACGTGTTCGGTGTCCTGGGGAACTTCACGATCCGTGGAACGTCGATCAAGCTCGCGGTTCTCGTCATGGTGGTCCTGATCGCGGCCGCGTTTCTCTTCGAGAAAAAAACCGTTGCCGGCAGGCGGACATACCTGATCGGCGCGAACGCCGAAGCGGCGCGCCTGTCGGGCATCAATGTCCGGCGCCACCTCACCACGCTTTTCATCGGGAGCGCGTTGCTCGCGGGGATCACCGGCATCCTCCTCTCCTCCGAGTTCAAGGCCGGGGGCTCCGGCCGCGCGGCGGGATACGAGTTCGATGCGCTGGTGATCTCGCTCCTGGGCGGCGTGAGCATCGCGGGCGGCTTCGGTTCTGTTCTGGGGATGTTCGTCGGCGCCGTCATCCTCTCGGTGGTGACCTCGGCGGCCACCGGGCTCCTCCTGTCGCCGGACTGGCAGTTCACGATCAAGGGTGTCGTGACTTTCATCGCCATCCTCTCGCAGCGTTTCGCCCTGGACCGGAGGAAGGGCTGATGCGTGTCGCTTTCAAGAGGAGCATGATCAGGTGAACGGGCCGAAGGAAGAATCACCGCGCACGCAGCTGGAGCGGGCGAACGAGGCGCGGGCCAACTTCAAGAATATCTACATCTACGTGGTGCTCGTCCTCATTGTCGCGATTTTCAGCGTCGTGAAGCTCGGGCAGGTGGAGTTTTTCGGCCGGGGCCACTTTCTCAGCCCCGACAGCCTCATCAACCTGCTCCGCAGCGCCGTTCCCATTCTCACGTTGAGCGGCGCGTTCACGCTCCTGATGATCTCGGGCTACATCGACCTCTCGGTCGGGAGCGCCATGAGCCTGAGCGCCGTGGTGTTTTCCTGGCTGATCCTGAACGGTGTGAGCTTCCTTCCTGCAATAATGATCACTCTCGTCATGGGGATCGGCCTTGGGTTCCTCAACGGCTTCCTGGTCATGAAGCTGCGCATCACGCCGGTGATCGCGACCCTCGTGACGCTGAACCTGTTCAAGGGGATCGCGCTCCTGATCGTGCCGGACGGGTTTTCCGCCATCAAGTCCACCGCGGCGAAGACGATGCCCGCCTGGATCAATGACTACGCGCGCAAGGACGTCTTCCTGGGGCTTCCGATCGCCTTCTACATCGCCCTCGTGGTGATCGCTCTGCTCATTGTCGTGCAGCGCAGGACCCTCATCGGGAAGTACGCCGCAGCGATCGGCGGCAACCGCACCGCCGCAGAGCTGTCGGGGATCAACGCCGTGAAGATGGTGTGGCTGCTGTACATCATCGTCGGGTTTTTCGCCGCGCTCGCCGGCATGGCGCGCGCCAGTTACATGTCCCTCGGCGACCCGTTGTCGGGGGACGGCATGGAGCTGGACTGCATCATTGCCGTGCTGCTGGGCGGGACGGCTTTTTCCGGGGGCGAGGGGTCGGTCGCCAAGACGATCGTGGGCGCCCTCATCATCGTCTGCCTGACGACCGGCCTCATGACGGTCATCCCGGCTTTCTGGCAGGTGATGGCAAAGGGCAGCGTGCTCATTGCCGCCGTCGTGCTCAACCACCTCCTCGTGAGGGAAAAGGTCAAAGCCTGAGAGAGTGGGGACCCGGGTCCCCGGGAGAGTGGTTTCATGATCCGCGAGAAAGAGGTCCAGGCCCTTCGCAGGCTCGCCGCGCGCTGGATGGAGCATGCGCGGCAGCCTGTGATGACCGAGCGCCGCCGGCAATGGAAGGCGGTGAAGGATCTCCAGGCAGTGAAGCCCATGATCCTGGTGGAAACCTGCATGCTTTCCGACTACATCGGCCGGGATGAACTGGAGTCCGAGGACCCCTGGATCCGCAATGTAGAAAAATCCCTCTATGAGATCGTGCGCCATGCGGACGAAATCGGGGATGATATCGTGGTGGAGCCTTTTTTCAGGATCCCGTGGGTCCTGGAGATCTCCGACTACGGGGTCCCCATCGAGGCCCGCCATGCTACTGCCTTCGACGGCAGCGACGTGGGGTACACATTCAATTTTGGCGTGCAAGCGGAGTCGGACTACCGCAGGCTTCGCCTGCGTACGCGCCAGGTCAACCGCGTGGAAAGCCGCCGGCGGAAAGAGCTCCTGGAGGACATCTTCGGGGACATCCTGCCCGTACACCTGGGCGGTTTCGATCCCTTCAATGCCGACCCGGGCTACCATCCCTGGCTGGGAAATCTCTACGGCGGCCTCACGATGGACCTTTTCAAGCTGATCGGGAACGACAACCTGCTNNGACCGCAAGGCGCATTTCCAGTTCATGGAAAAAGAGGGGCTCCTCTACCAGAACACCGACACGTGGATGCCCTGTCCGGGGAGCTACGGTTTTGTCTCCGATCTCGCGGAGCCCTCCGCTTCCTGCGCGGACATACGGCTGTCCGACTGCTGGTGCTGGGTGGAATCGCAGGAGACCGCGCCCATCTCCCCGGCCATGTTCAGCGACTTCTTCCTTCCCCATATCGCGGAGGTGGTCAGGCCGTTTGGCCTGGCCTACTGGGGGTGTTGCGAAGGTCTGCACGACAGGTTCCCTTTCATTGAAAAGGCAATCCCCAACCTCCGCGCGGTGTCCGTGTCCGGCTGGTCCAACCTGTCCAGGATGAGCGAGATGCTGGGGAAGCGGTACGTGTATTCCCGCAAACCGACCCCGGCCTACATCAGTGGCGAACACCCTGACTGGGAATTGCTGAAAAAGGACGTCCGCGAAACCGTCGTGGCGGCGAAAAACTGCAACCTCGAGCTCTGCTTCAGGGACATCTACACGATCAACGGGGACCGGCCTCGCCTTGCGCAATGGGTGGCAATGACCCGGGCGCTCATGAATTGCTGACGACCCGGCACGGAGGGATGGCATGACAGCGGCCAGGTATCTCCTGGGCATCGACAACGGCGGCACGGTGACAAAGGCCGGGATCTACGACCCGACAGGGACCGAGATCGCCGTTTCCGCGGTGAAGACCGAGATGCGCTTTCCGATGCCCGGCCACGCCGAGAAGGACGTGGACGCCTTGTGGGCGGCAAATGTGCGTGTGATCGGTGAGGTCATCCGCCGCGCGGGCATCGATGCGTCGCTGATCGCTGCGGTCGCCGTCACGGGATACGGGAATGGAATGTATCTCGTCGACGCCGACGGGAGGCCGGCGTGGAGCGGCATCAACTCCGCCGACAGCCGCGCCGCATCCTTCGTCGAAAAATGGTACGCGGACGGCACCTTTGAGCGCATTCTTCCCCTGACGTGCCAGGCTATCTGGCCCGCACAACCCGTGGCGCTCCTTGCATGGTTCAAGGCGCATGAGCCGGAGGCGTATGCACGCACGCGCTGGGTCTTCCAGTGCAAGGACTATATCCGCTATCGGCTCACGGGAGAGCCCTGCGCGGAGCTCACGGATTCGTCGGGCACCAGCCTCATGAATGTCCATACGCTCCGCTATGACCCCCGGGTGCTTGAGCTTTTTGGCATCTCCGATGCGATGGACAAGTTGCCTCCCATGCGGCTCTCCTCCGACATCTGCGGCCGGGTGAGCCGCGACGCCGCGGCCGTCACCGGCCTCCGCGAAGGCACCCCCGTTGCCGGCGGCCTCTTCGACATCGACGCGTGCGCCCTGGCAACCGGAATCACGGACTCAGAGAAGCTGTGCCTCATCGCCGGATCGTGGAGCATCAACGAATATTTAAGCCCCGTGCCGGTTGCATCGCCGGACCTTTTCATGACCTCCGCGTACTGCATCCCCGGGTACTGGCTGGAGAGCGAGTCGAGCGCCACCTCGGCGAGCAACCTCGAGTGGTTCGTGACCGAGCTTATGGGCGGAGAGCGTGAGAAGGCCGAGGCGGCCGGGCGCTCCGTCTTCGCTCTTTGCAACGAAATGGTTGAATCGATCGCGCCGACCGGGTCCGACGCGCTCTTCCTGCCATTCCTCTACGGAAGCAACGCGGGGGCGCATGCATCGGGCTGCTTCATCGGGCTCCACGGCTGGCATACCCGGGCGCACCTGCTCCGCGCCGTCTACGAGGGGGTGGTTTTTTCGCACCGGACCCACGTCGAGCGCCTGTTGAAGTTCCGCGATCGGCCAGGCGCGGCCCGGATCGCCGGCGGGGCCGCGAAGTCCGATGTCTGGGTGCAGATGTTCGCCGACGTGCTGCAGCTTCCCATCGAGGTCACCCGCTCGGAAGAGCTGGGCGCCATGGGGGCGGCCATCTGCGCAGGCGTGGCGGTCGGCATGTTCGAGAGTTACGGGGACGCCGTGGCGCGCATGGTGCGCGTGGCGCGGACCGTCGACCCGGATCCTGCCCGCCGGGCGATCTACGATGAGTCGTACGGTCGCTACAGTTCTTTTGTGGGAGCGCTGCGCCATGTCTGGGGCTAGGAACGGTCCGACGTACCTCGCGGGCATCGACCTTGGGTCCACGAGCCTGAAATGCATCATCTACGATCTGGCGGGCAATGTTGTGGCACACGGGAGCCGTCCCACGGAACGCGTGCATCCCGACGCCGCGCATCCCGACTGGACCGTGTGGGACCCCGCGCAGATATGGGGTGGCGCGGCGGCAGCCGCGCGGGAAGCGACAGGACGACTCGGCGATGCCCGGAGCATCGCCGCCGTGGCCGTCACGGGCATGGGCATGGACGGGCTGCCGGTGGATGAGAGTGGCGCGTGGCTCTATCCCTTCATCAGCTGGCTGTGCCCTCGGACCGAACCGCAGCACCGGTGGTGGGGCGACAACATCGGGGCCGAGCGGACCTTCGCCATCGGCGGAAACACGTTGTGGCGTTTCGGCACGGCCCTGCGCCTGCTCTGGATGGCCGAGCACGAACCGGCCATTCTTGCCCGCACACACAAGTGGCTCCTGATCGAGGATTTCCTGAACTTCATGCTCTGCGGCATCATGGCCACCGACTACAGCATGGCCTCGTGCACGATGCTCTTCGACCAGCGCGCCCGCGCGTGGTCTCCCGAGCTCCTCACCCTGTCTTCGATCGACGGCGGCCTGCTCTGCGATCCCCGCCCCAGCGGCACTGTGCTCGGCGAGATCACCGGGAGCGCCGCTGCCGCAACCGGCATCCCCGCCGGCACACCGGTCGTGCTGGGCGGGCATGACTACCTCTGCGGCGCGCTCCCCGTCGGCGCCGTCGTCCCCGGCATGGCGCTCGACGTGACGGGGACCTGGGAGGTCGTTCACACCACCATCCCCGCGCCCGTGCTGACTCCCTCGCTCCAAGCCGTGGGTGCGACGGTCGAATGCCACGTTGTGCGCGACATGTACTCCGCGATGGGGGCCGCCGTGTCGTCCGAAATGCTGGAATGGTACCGCCGGGAGTACGGGGCGGAGGCGCGGGCACGGTCAATAGAGCGCGGCTGCGCCGACTGGGAGACGCTGATGGAGGAGGCCGCGGGATCCCCTCCGGGGAGCAGAGGAGCGCTCTTCCTTCCCCACATGAGCGGCGCCGGGTGTCCGATCGTCGACACGCGCTCGCGGGGCGGCTTCGTGGGTCTGAGCGACCGCACAACGCGGGGCGACATGCTGCGCGCGCTGATCGAGGGACTGGACTACCAGCTCCTGGACATCATCAACGCGCTGCAGGCCAATCTCGGGGTGGATGTCTCCCGGCTCGTCGTCGTTGGCGGGGCGGCCCGCAACGCCTTCTGGATGCAGAACAAGGCCGACGTCGTCGGGCGGGTCATCGAGGTGTCGGAGGTGGAGGATGCGAGCCCCCTGGGCGCCGCGATGCTCGCGGGCATCGGCGTGGGAATCTACCGGGATGAGAGAGACGCCTTCCAGCAGGTCCGCAAACCGATGAAAACATTTGAGCCGGATACGGGCGCCGCGGCGCGCTACGCCGAGTGGTTCCCGCTCTACAAGGCCGTCTACCCGGCCCTCCGGCAGATCAACCACGCCGTCTCCGAAAGGGAGCCGGCATAAACAACTCGAACAAGGAGAGTCACGTGTACGAAGGAGAGAGACAACAGATCATCGACGTCGGCATCGCGCTCGACCGCTATCGTCTCATCAGCCTCTCGGGAGGAAATGTGAGCATGAGGATCGGGCGGCACATCCTCGTCACGCCGTCGGGCATGTCCTACGA
>PMDT01000244.1:2410-7512 GCA_003154555.1 Spirochaetaceae bacterium | reverse complement strand
AGCATCACGCCCTTGGGCTCGCCTGTGGTACCCGAGGTGTAGATCAGGGTCGCCAGTTCGTCGCGGGTTCCCTTCTCCACTTCCCGCACGTAGACCTGGGGATCCTTTGCGATCGCCGCCTTTCCCTTCTCCATCACGTCCGCGAATGTGACGAGGGATACGCCGTCGACCGGCTCCTTGACCTGCGCGGCCACGAACTCGCTGTCCATGACGATGATCGACTTCAAGGCGGGAAGGCCCTTCTTCTGAGAGAAGATCTTTTTCACCTGCTCGGCGTTTTCCGCCACGACGAGCGCGCATTCGGCATGGGCCAGGATATAGCGCATCTCGTCCGGGAGCGTGTCGGATCCGCGCGGCGTGTCCGCGGCGCCGATGCCGAGTATGCCCTGGTCGGCGATGATCCATTCCTTGCGGTTGNNCGGAGATGATGCCGACGTGGTCGCCGCGCCTGACGCCGAGCCCGAGGAGACCGGCGCCGAAGCGCGCGGAGAGCTCGACGAACTCAGCGTAGCTGGTGGTTTCCCACGCGCCGCTTTTGTTCTTGCTGATAAGAGCCGGTTTGTCCGGCTGGCGTGCCGCGACGGCGCGAATGACCTTGACGACGGTATCTTCCATGAACTGCCTCTTCTTACAAATACCGGATAAAAATCAGGGTTAAGTGCGTCCGAATCCTAACATAGCTGACTATTGCGGTCAAGAAATTTCTCGGCACAGGACCGGTGCAAGCGCTGAAACGTCCCCGCGCAACCCTATGTGAGGACGCCAAGCCTCTTGCCGACGCGGGCGAACGCCTCAACGCACGAGCGCAGGTCATCCGCCGTGTGCAGAGCCGATATCTGCACGCGGATGCGTGCCTGGCCCTTGGGCACCACGGGATGGCTGAAACCGACCACGTAGATTCCCTCGTCGAGAAGCTGGCGCGCCATTTCCACCGCGCGGCGCTCGTCGTAGAGCATGATGGGAACGATGGGATGGATGCCGGGCTTCAGGTCGAAGCCCGCCGCAGTGATCTCCCGACGGAAGAGCGCCGTATTCCGTTCAAGCGCATCCCGCAGCTCCGTGCTGTGAGAGAGCAGGTCGATGACCGCGACGCTCGTGGCAGCGACCACGGGCGCCAGGGTGTTGGAGAAAAGGTAGGGTCTGCTGCGCTGCCGCAGCAGCTCCACGATCTCGGTGCGCCCGGCAAGGCAGCCGCCTGTGGCCCCGCCAAGGGCCTTGCCGAACGTGGTGGAAATGAGGTCCACCCTTCCCATGACGCCGCAATGCTCCGCCGTGCCGCGCCCCGTTCTGCCCATGAATCCCGTGGCATGGCTGTCGTCCACCATGACCAGCGCGCGGTGTTTCTCCGCGAGGCCGCAGATGTCCGCCAGCTTCGCGATGTCCCCGTCCATGGAAAAAACGCCGTCGGTGACGACGATCTTCAGGCGCGCCGCCGATGCGAGGGTGAGCTTCGCATCGAGGTCCGCCATGTCGCCATGCGCATAGATGTGGCGCGTCGCCTTGCACAGCCGGGTGCCGTCGATGATCGAGGCGTGATTGAGCTGATCCGTGATGAGCGCGCAGTCCCCGTCCAGCAGGGGTTCGAAGACCCCGCCGTTGGCATCGAAACAGGAGGAAAAGAGGATGCAGGCGTCGGTTCCGAGGAACTCCGCCATGCGCGTTTCCAGCGTCTCGTGGATTTCCTGGGTCCCGCAGATGAAACGCACGGATGCCATGCCGTATCCCCACCGGTCCAGTGCCGCGTGGGCGGCCGCGATCACGGCGGGGTGTGATGCAAGCCCGAGGTAATTGTTCGCGCAGAAGTTGAGGACATCCCTGCCGGGCCGGACCCGTATCCGTGCTCCCTGGGGGGTCTCCAGTGCATGCTCTTCCTTGTAGGTGCCGGCTGCCCTGATCTCGGAGAGGCGCGCAGCGACCTGGCGGCGGGATTCGTCGTCAAACATTGTCGGCCTCCTCCGCGATCTCGAGGATCACNNGCGCACATCCAGTCCGCTCTGCAGCATTGTCTGCATCTTGTACCACGTCTCGAACATCTCGCGCCCGTAGATGCCCTTTATCACCAGGCCCTTGAAAATGACCTGGTCCCACCGGATCCCCGTCGAGTTCGGGAGTATTCCCAGCAAGGCGATCCTGCCGCCGTGATGCATGTTCTCCAGCATCGTCTCGAAAGCCGTCCCATTGCCCGACATCTCCAGCCCGATGTCGAATCCAATGATGCCCAGGCGCGCGCGGGCGCGCGCGATGCTCTCCCGGCGCACATTCACGGTCAGCGTTGCGCCCATCTTCGCCGCGAGCGCGAGCCGGTAGTCGTTGACGTCGGTGACGACGATGCGCTGCGCGCCGCAGTGCCGGCAGATCGCCGCGGCCATGATGCCGATGGGACCCGCGCCGGTGATGAGCACGTCCTCTCCCACGAGGTCGAAGGAGAGGGCCGAGTGGGTGGCATTCCCCAGCGGATCCAGGAAGCAGGCGATCTCCGAGGGGATCTTCGGATGCAGGTGCCACGCGTTGGAGGCCGGCAGGGAAAGGTATTCGGCGAAGCAGCCGTCCCGATTGACCCCGATGCCCACGGTGTTCGTGCACAGGTGCCGTCGCCCTGCGCGGCAGCTCCGGCAGACCCCGCAGACGATATGACCTTCCCCGGACACGCGTTCCCCGACCGCGTACCCGGTCACATTCGCTCCCATGTCGACGATGCGGCCGACGAACTCGTGCCCGGTGATCACGGGCGGCTTCAGCGTGCGCTGGGACCATTCGTCCCAGTTCCAGATGTGGAGGTCCGTGCCGCAGATCGCGGCCTTCGTGACCTTGATCATCAGGTCGTTTCCCCCCATGCGGGGCAGGGGCGCCTCTACGAGCTCGAGCGCCGGACCGGGCCGCATCTTCATGAGCGCTTTCATGCGGCGAAGTATACGGCCGGCATGGCCCTTGCGCAATTCACGGGATGCTGCTATGACAGGCGACCGATGAGCGCAGAACTTCTCTTTGCAAGCTACATGCCCGCGACACTCGAACCGAAGAACTCCATCGGCGCCAAGTGGACGCGGCTCCTCGACGGGCTCGACCTGCACCGGGTCGTGCGCGGAAAGCGCACGGCGATCAAGGTCCATCTCGGCGGCGGGTCGGGATTTACGACCATCCATCCCTACTTCATGCGCAGCCTCGTCGCGCGTGTGAAGGAGGCCGGCGCCCGGGAGGTGTTCGTCACCGACACCCATTCCGGTGTGAAGAGCGCCATTGACAGGGGCTATACTGCGGAGGTGCTCGGTTGCCCTCTGCTCTCGATGTCCGGCCCGGACGACGCCGATCTCGTGAATCTGCCCGTGGAGCCGGCATTCGGAGCGTTGTCCAGCATCTCGCTTGGCGCCGAGATCATGAAGGCGGAAGCGCTCATAGATTTTTCACACCTGAAAGGCCACGGCTCCTGCGGCTTCGGCGGCGCGGCGAAGAATCTCTCCATGGGATGCGTGAACGAAAAAACGCGCGGCGTGCTGCATTCGCTGGAGGGCGGGCTGGAATGGGACGCCGAGGAGTGCACGCTCTGCAGGACCTGCGCGGAGAACTGCCCGAACAAGGCCATCTCCTTCCCGAATGACACGTTCACCGTCTTCTACCACAACTGCAAGCTCTGCCAGCATTGCGTCTTGATATGCCCGCAGAAAGCCCTCACCCTGACGGGCGGCGTCTTTGCCGATTTCCAGAAGGGCCTTGCGCTCGCCACGGACCTCGTGCTGAAGCATTTCCCCCGCGAGAACCAGCTCTTCATCACGATGCTCATGAATATCACGGTTTTCTGCGACTGCTGGGGAATGACGACGCCGGCGCTCGTTCCCGACATCGGCATCCTCGCGGGAAGGGACATTGTCGCCATGGAGCAGGCATCCCTGGACATGGTGCGCACGGAAATGCTCATCCCGGGCTCGCTGCCCGCGGGATGGGAGCTGCGTCCCGGGGATCACCTTTTCGAGCGCGTGCACGGCAAGAACCCGTTCGTGATCGTGGATCAGCTCCAGCGGCTGGGTTGGGGGGATCGCGCCTACACTCTCACCGAGATCGCCTAGCGCCTGCTTCCGTCAGCCTTTGAGGTTGAATCTTCGCGCCATGATGGCCTCTACCCCGCTGCGCGACAGGTGCTGGGTGAGAAAGCCCTGCAGGCGCGCGAAACGCCCGGAGAAATAAAGCGGCCGCGGCCTGCGCGCGCGCAGGATCGAAAGGACCGTGCGCGCGACGACCCCGGCGGGAGCGGCGGCGGCGATCTGTCGCGCCCTGCTCGCCCTCACCCGATCCACCGCCGCGGCGTACGGTGAGCCGGTTCTCATGAGGAGCTCCTGGCCGAGCCGCGTCCTGATGAAGATCGGTGCGATGACGCATACCTTGATGCCGTACTCCTCGACCTCCATCCTGAGGCACTGGGCAAAGGACCTGATGGCTGCCTTGCTCGCCGAGTAGAGGGAGGAAAATGGAGACGGGGCCTCGCTGCGCATCGAGCCGATGAAGATCACCGTGCCCTGGCGTCTCTCTCTCATGCCCGGCAGGATCGCCTGCGTGAGCTGGATCGCGCTGAACAGGTTGAGCTGGAAATGCTCGCGCACCTTTGCCGGCAGAGCCTCTTCCGCCGGTCCGATGGGGCTTGCCCCTGCATTGTTGATCAACACGTCGACCTCGCCTGCCTGCCGCGCGAGCTCCGCCGTGGCCTGCGGATCAGTTGCCTCAAAGGCGAGGTACGTCACGCCATCCAGCCTGTCCGCCGGGGCAAGCTTGTCCGGGGCCCTGCACGTTGCCACGACGCCCCATCCCTCCGCGAGCATGGTTTCCGCAATTGCCCGCCCGATTCCCTGCGACGCTCCCGTGACGAGCACTCTTCCGTATGCCATGGGGTGCTCCTACTCCAGCGCGTCGATCAGCCGGCCGAACGCCGTGACCGCCGCGTCGTTATCTTTGGTTGTGTGGACGCAGGAGACCATGTCCCGCCCGTTGCGCGTGAGGACACCCTGTGCGTGCACGATCATCGAGTACTCTTCAAGGAGACCGCGGCGGTGCAGGATTTCCTGCATCGATTCGGGACCGACGATCGGCACCGCGTGGGCGGCCGTCATCTCGAT
>PMDT01000244.1:0-2383 GCA_003154555.1 Spirochaetaceae bacterium | reverse complement strand
CCGTCAGGGATGACCCCCACCGTCGCGGTATCGATCACATCGGCCCTGCCGCCGACGGCGCCCGCTGCAGGCCACCCTCCCATCAATGCCTTGCCCAGCAGCGTGAGGTCCGGTTTCACATCCAGCGCCGCCTGTGCCCCGCCGAGCCCCATGCGGAGACCCGTCACCACCTCGTCGAAAACGTAGAGGGCTCCATGTCTATGCGCGATGTCGATTGCGGCCGCATGAAAGCCGTCGGCAAATGGCACGAGCCCCGATTCGGCACCCATCGGCTCGCAGAAGACGGCGGCGATCCCCCCGTCGGCGGCGTGCTCGACAAAGGCCCTTTCCAGCGCTTCCAGGTCGTTCGGCGGGACAAGGACGATCAGGTCGAGGACCTCGTCCGGCACGCCCTGCGAGATGAAGCGTCCGCTCCCCGGCACTTCGAGGTCCGTGAGGAACTGGTCGCTCCAGCCGTGGTAGCCGGCGAGGAACTTGACGAGCCGCTTCTTTCCCGTGAAGGCGCGCGCGATCTTCGCGGCGGCGGCGGCGGCCTCCGTTCCCGAACAGGTGAAACGCACGCGGTCGATGCCGGGGAAATGCCGCACGATCTTCTCCGCGGCCTTCACCTCCATCTCGTCGCAATAGCCGTGGAAGTTCGTCCTCTTGCCGATAACGTCGAGCATGCTGCGCTGAAGGCCCGGATGATTGTGCCCGAGGATGAGCGGTCCGCCGGCGAGGATGTAGTCGAGGTACTCGTTGCCGTCCACGTCCCAGACCCGGCTCCCCTTGCCGTGGTCCATGAACAGAGGGTAGGGGACGCTCGGCGCGCACGCATGGCCGCTCCCCCGAGGCATCACCTTCCCGGCCTTTTCGAAAAGCCGCGCCGATCCGCCTGTCCTGCGAGTGAACTCGTCCAGAAGCGCGGCGCGTTTCCCCGGGTCCAGCTCGCGGACCGGGCGCGCGGCAACGGCGCGCGTGCGCTCGACTATTTCCCTGTATTTCATGTCTGGTAAGCGAATAAGGTCACAGAATAAGATCAATTGCAAGTCCGGACAAAGAGCTCCCGCATCGGGTTGCAGCGCGGGCCTTGATGCCCATCCGCAGCGTGCTTACACTGCGGCCCCATGACCAGAGAGCGCCTGGAAAAACTTCTCGAACAGATCCGGTCCGCGCGCATAGGCGTGATAGGAGACTTCTGCGTGGATGCCTACTGGATGCTGGATCCTTCGCTTTCGGAGATCTCCGTGGAGACCGGGCTGCCCACCCGTGCGGTCCGGCTCCAGCGTTACGCCGCGGGGGGCGCGGGCAATGTGGCGAACAATCTCCTCTCCATGGGCGTCACGCAGGTCACGGCATTCGGGATAGCCGGGAGCGACCTGTTCGGCCGGGAGATGCTGCGCATCCTGGACGCGTCGGGTGTGGATACACGCGGGATTCTCGTGCAGGAACACGGCTGGGACACGCCGGTATACGTGAAACCCATCGAGGCGGAGAAGGAACAAAACAGGATCGACCTGGGAAACGCCAACACCCTCCACGCGGACACGGCGCAGGATCTGCTGGAGGCGCTGAGCAGCGCGCGCGCGTCCCTTGACCTTATCATCATCAACCAGCAGCTCATGAACGGCATCCACACCGAGGAGCTCAGGAAGGGGCTTGCCGCGGTCATTACCCGCGGGCCTGTCCCTTTTCTCTGCGACAGCAGGTGCTTCAGCGACAGTTACCCGGGCGCGATTCGGAAACTCAACGACCGTGAGGCGCTCAGGCTCTGCGGGGAGCGCTGGGACACGGCGGAGCCGGTTCCGCTGACTGCAGCCGTGCGCGCCGCGCAAACCCTGTTCGGAAGATGGAATATTCCGGTTTTTCTCACCCGCGGCGCGCGCGGCATCCTGGTGCAGGACGCCCAGGGGGCGCACGAGGTGCCCGGCCTTCACATCCCTGGCAGCACCGATGCGGTTGGTGCGGGAGACAGCGCAACTGCGGGAATCGCCGCAGGCCTGGCTGCCGGCGCCGGCATCCTTGAAGCGGCAGAGCTCGGCAACTTTGCGGCAGGAGTGTCGGTTCAGAAGCTATTTGCCACGGGCGCCTCCACGCCGCGGGAAATCATCGCCATTGGAGCAGATCCCGACTATATCCACAGACCCGAGCTCGCCGAGGACTCCGGGAGCGCCCGCTACCATGACGACAGTGGAATTGAGATAGTCTCCGGGGCGCCTGCCGGTCCCCTGACCCACGCCCTGTTCGACAACGACGGCACCCTTTCCGTTCTCCGCGAGGGATGGGACACCACCATGGGATCCATGATGGTGAAGGCCATCCTCGGTGATTCGCTGGACCGGGACAACGAGAGACTGCGCCGCCGGGTGCAGGAAAGGGTGCGGCAGTACATCGACACGACGAC
>PMDT01000381.1 GCA_003154555.1 Spirochaetaceae bacterium | reverse complement strand
GGGGGACCGGCATCGGGTTGTACCTCTCCCGGAATCTTGTGCAGTCAAATGGAGGTACGATGGACTACCGGCCGGCTAACGGCGGCAGCCTGTTCCGGCTGACATTTCCGGCGGCTCCCTGAGGGACGGTGCCCCCCCCAAAAAAAACGCCCCCCCGGACGGGGGGCGCATGCGTCCGATCTGGCTAGTAGTTGAAAGTGGTCCCGGTATAGTAGTACTGGTCGTATACCGAGAGGTCGATTGAGCCGGTATGGTTGCTGCTTGATACATTTGTGCTTGTGGCGCTCTGACCCCAATTGTCGTTGAAATCATAGTCGTACGTAGGCTGGCTATCCTGATCGAAGTCAATCCATGCATAGGCTGTATAATTCCCCGCATCGAGTCCCCCAAAGGTTACAGGAGGTGCCACGATGGGATCGTCGCCACTAAAAGTCAGAGATATCCGGTAGGGGGTTCCAACGACATTGCCGCTGCTGTCTGTCAGGACGACCATAAGGTCTCTATATCTGATGGCCGTACCAACGCCCCAATAGCCAAGGTAGTAGGTGTCGACATTGACCGTCACTGAATCGGTGCCGGCAGGGTGGAGATTGAACAGTCCCGCGAGTATGTTGTCGCAGCTCGAAAGCGCAACCACCGCGACGACCGCGACGACCAGAATCGGAAGTAGTTTCCTTATCTTCATGTTGCGCCTCCCTTAGAAATAGAACGTGAGGTTGAAGCCGGGGACTAACTTGCTCCAGTCGAAGATACTGTCCACCGCCGCCGTCCTGATCGTGCCGTCAGAGCTGAACAACGACGCGACGTCGCTCCCCATCTCATCCCATGTCGCATACGGACGAATCAGGTACGCGCCAACACCCCACCAGCGGAACTTCAACCCGAGCCCTACCTTCACGTTTGCGCCGACCGACGGAATGATGCCTGGTATGTTGTAGACGTGAAGAAAGTTTGTTCCAAATGCCGCGGAACCGACGACCGGCCCGAGCACCAGGCGAATGCCTCCATCGACGAGGTTGAGGAATGCCGGCTCGTTGTAGACACTGTAATTTGAGACGTACGATGCAGGAAGCGCGAGCGCGTCCCACGAACCATAAAAGATATACCATGCGTACCCGACGTGGAAACCGGTGATGTAGTCCAATGCTCCTGAATTGATGTCAGTGTAGGGCGTCCATGACATCCCCAGCTCGAGCTGCGAGGGCGCAGCGAATGCCGCAGGGACTGCCAGCGCCAGAAGCAGGAACACTGCCAACGGCACCAAAAGCTTCTTCATGAAATTGCCTCCTCTGCTCCCCTGACCGGGGAAGTTAGTGTGCTTGCCACCATTATAACACCGCGAATTGTCAAAACCAACACCGCCTCCTCCGATCGCACGCGAACTTTGCCTTGATACGCCTGCGCCCCCGCTGATACTATGAGGTTGGATGGGTCTCACGATTCTTGCCATCAACCCCGGTTCGACCTCCACCAAGTGCGCGATCTACAGGGACGCGGAAGAAGCCTGGAAAAAGGGGGTTTCTCACGGTCCGGAGGATCTGGGGCGCTTCCGACGCCTCCACGACCAGCTCGAATTCCGCACCACAGCCGTGCGTGACGGCGTACGGGAATCGGGCGTCCGCCTGTCCGAGATATCCGCCGTCGTGGGGAGGGGAGGACTCCTCAAGCCGCTGGAGGGCGGCGTCTACGAGGTCAACGAACGGATGAAGGCAGACCTTATCGCCTGCCGGTACGGGATCCATGCCTCCAATCTCGGTGCCCTCATTGCGGACTCGCTGGCGGGGGAGCTCGGCGTGCGCGCATTTATCGTGGATCCAGTGGTCGTGGACGAGCTTGCCGATGTTTCGCGCTTTTCCGGCATACCTGAGATTCCACGACGCTCGATTTTCCATGCCCTCAACCAGAAGGCGACTGCCAGAAAAGCCGCACGGGCGCTCGGAAAGCCATATGCCGAATGCACGCTCATTGTCGCCCATCTGGGCGGCGGCAGCTCGATCGGTCTGCATGTGCGGGGCCGCGTCGTCGATGTCAACAACGCGCTGGACGGGGACGGGCCGTTTTCCATCGAGCGCGCGGGGACGGTGCCCGCCGGGGACTGGATGCGCTGGGTTCTCTCGCACCAGCACGACCCGGAAGCGCTCCAGCTCAAGCTCACGGGCAGGGGGGGGCTGGTCGCGTTCCTGGGGACCAACGACTTTCCTTCCATCGAATGCTCTGCCGAGGGGAAGGGTCCGCTGGACGCGGGGCGCTCTGACCAGCTCATCCACGCCCTGTGCTACCAGGTGGCAAAGGCAATTGCGGGACTCGCCGCGTTCACCAATGGGGCCGTCGACGCGGTCGTCCTCACCGGCGGTCTTGCCTTTTCGCGCCGCGTGGTCCGGGAGATCACGGAGCGCGTTTCATTTCTCGGTCCGGTGCTCCTCTTTGCCGGCGAAAACGAGCTGGAGGCGCTCGCCATGGGCGCGCGGGAGGTGCTCCTGGGAGAAACCAATGCACGCATCTATGAGGGGTGACGACATGGGCAGTGAAACGTCGCGGCACGCGCGACGAATGAAGGTCGTGGACGGCAGGCTCCAGTACCGCATCATCGCCGTGCTCCTGACGACGATCGTTGCCGGGCTGGTCCTTTTTGCCGTCGTCCTGGGGCTGATCGCCCTGTGGGCGCGCGGGACGGGTCAGGGCCCGCTGGGCCCGCGGCTTCTGCGCATTCTCCCTGCGCTCCTGGCCAACGACCTGCTCGTCATGCTCCTGCTCATTATCGTGGGCATCGTCATGACCCACAGGATCGCAGGGCCGGCGTTCCGCATGGAGGCGGACATCGACCGCGCGCTCGCGGGCGAACGTGGCGTCCGGGTCCGTCTGCGCCGGCACGACGCGCATGCGGAACTCGCGGAGAAGGTCAACCAGCTCCTTGAGCGTATCGACGACGCGCAGCAGGGCTGATCCAGCAATTCTCATTATCGTGACTGAATGATGCAGTTCTCATTTTGTCCCATGATAAAGGTCCGTTTTCAAAGTGTGGATAGCCGTTCCCGACCTCAGGAAGGTCCAAAATGAAAACTGCTGCGGCTGATCAGCCCCTCCTTCCCTACACACGGAAATACCTCGGCTCCAAGCGGCAGCTCAAGGACTGGCTGGCGCAGACCATGATTGCGCGTGCGGGGCTGCCGGGTTCGTTCCTGGACGGCTTCTGCGGGACCGGGGCGGTGGGCATCGCAATGGCCGCACGTGGTGTGCCACGCATTGTTGCCGTGGATTCCCTCCGGTCCAACTGCGCAATCCTGCGCGGCTTTGGACAGGCATGCCCCCGGATCGGAGAGCTGCTGCGCGCGCTCAACGCACTCCCCCCGCAGCGGGGGTACATCACCGCCAGTTTTGCGGGCACGTACTTCACGGAGTCCAACTGCGCGCGCATGGATGCGGCGCGGGAAGCGATTGCCCGCATGGCAGCGCGCGCGGAGATCACCGAGGGTGAGCACGACATGCTTCTTGCGAGCTTCCTCCTGGCCGCTGACAGGGTCGCAAACACGCTGGGGCAGTACGATGCATTCATGAAGAACATCTCGGAAAGGAGCGTTGTCGACGGGCGCCATGTCGTGGATGAGCGCGTCCAGACGGCTTTTACCCTGCGCCCTCTCGATCCGCTGCCGGGCAGACTGGAAGTCATGGAGGAGGACATGCTCGTCGCAGCCGCGCACGTCGAGGTCGATGTCGCGTATCTCGACCCGCCTTACAATCATCGACAGTACTGCGACAACTACCATGTCCTTGAAAACCTCGCCCGGTGGGAGAAGCCGTTGCTCTCAGGCAAGACCCTCAAGTTCGATCGCGCGGGGCTCAAGAGCCCGTTCTCAAAGCGTGGCAAGGCGGCCGGGGCGCTGGAAACGCTTGTTTCGAGGATCCTCGCCCCGCACGTATTTCTCTCCTATAGCTCGGAGGGAATCCTGCAGCGAGACGAGATTGAGGCGATCCTGTCTGCCCGAGGGGACGTCTGGTTCTCCGAAATCCCGTATCCGGTATTCGGGAACGGGGCCGGCGTGTCCGCGCGGCGCACCGTGAAAGAGTTCCTCTTTCATCTATCTGTCAAAGGGGCGGGATGATGAGAAAGGCCAAGAAGGAGCTCCTTGACACAGACGGAAAGTCGCGCGGCTTCTATTCGGAGGACAATGCGGTCAACGACCTTACGGGTCGCGAGTGGGTGTTCTGGACCCGTTCCGTCATCACGAAGCCCTACCCCCCGAACATGCAGCACAAGCTGCGCAGCGAGCATGGCGGGCAGAAGCCGCCGGAGCTCTGCGCGGACCTCCTGCGCGTGTTCACGAAACAGGGGCAGACGGTGCTCGATCCGTTCATGGGCGTCGGCGGCGTGCTCCTGGGCGCCACCCTGGCCGGGCGAGAGGCGGTCGGCGTGGAGATCAATCCCCGGTGGATAGAGATCTACCGGGAAGTATGCGAGAACGAAAACCTGGCACCCCAGGAGGCAGTCCATGGCAATGCGCGGATCGCCCTGCGTGAGATGACAGGCAGATCATTCGACTGCGTGCTCACCGACGTACCCTACTGGACGATGGATTCCGCTCCACGGTCGCGTGGGACATACAAGAAAGTGGGGGAAAAGGCCCGGCCCGTGCGCGCGAGCAAGCTTTCCTCGTTCGGGGACAGCACGTATGGCAGCAAGGCTGAATGGCTGGAGGCGATGGTGGAAGTCTTCACGCTCGCCTCCGGGAAGCTGCGGCCCCGCGGATATCTGATCACATTCATCGGCGACATGTACCGCGACAACGCCTACCATTGCCTCTCGGCGGACCTCGCGGGGGCTCTTTCCGGCATTCCCAGTCTCGTCTGGAAAGCCAGTCTCATCTGGTACGATGTTTCCAAGAAGCTGCACCTCTACGGGTATCAATACTCGTATATTCCTTCGCTGATCCACCAGAATATCCTCGTCTTCCGCAAAGAATGACCGGCCTCCGCGTGGCCGCTAAATGCCACCAGCAGTGGCCGCGCTGAACTTTCCGCGTCCATCTGTCGATGCTAGGATAATGACCATCCGACAAATGCTTCCTGTCGCCCTTGCGGCGCTTCTCCTCGGTCTCCCTGCCGCTGCGCGGGCAGATTCCCTGCTGCCGGCGAAGCCATCAGTCGACATGAGGGGGGCCCCGAACAGCGTTGTCGAGCTGGATCGGGACGGTGACGGGAAAATCGACTACAGGGTCGTCTACGACCAGGCGGGGGTCGTTTCGCGGGAAGAGATGGACTATAATTTCGATGGCAAAATGGATACATTCTACTATTACAAAGGCGGGGTGCTCCAACGGATCGAAGTCGATTCCAAGAACACCGGCAAGATCGATATATGGGTTTACCTTCTCGACGGGACATACGTTCAACGCTATGAGCGGGATACCGACGGGGACGGGAAGCCGGACCTGGTCCGCACATTCAACGGGGGTTGATCATTGCCCGAGCATGTTTTCGGCTTTCATTCCATAGAAGAAGCGCTGCAGAAGAGCGCCGGCACGTCCACCCTCTTGCTGTCCCGCGAGAGCCCCCGCATCGGCCAGATACGGCAGCTTGCAGAAAAAAAGGGAGTGCCGATCTCCGAGGTGGAGGACGGCGAGCTCACGAGGCTTTGCGGCTCGGAGGCGCATCGTGGCGCGCTGCTCGTCATTGAAAGGCCCTCCGCATCGCAGAAATCGAGCCTCAAGCACCTCCTGCGGGGGTTGGAGGAGGAGACTGCCCTTGTGCTCGTGCTGGACGGCATCACAGACCCCCAGAATTTCGGCGCCATTCTTCGCTCGGCGGATCAGTTCGGCGTTGACATCGTGGTCATTCCTTCGCGCCGGTCCGCGCAGGAGAACCAGACCGTGAGCAAGGTGTCATCCGGTGCCAGTGAATATGTGCCGCTTGCCGTTGTGCCCAATATCGCATCTGCCCTGGAGATGTTGAAGGAGAGCGGGTTCTGGATATTCGGCGCCGATGCCGAAGGTGAGCTCACCGACGGGCTGGACCTGAAGGGAAAAGTGTGCATTGTCATGGGCAGCGAGGGCGCCGGGCTTCATCGTCTTGTCCGTGAAAAATGCGATTTCTTGATCAGCATCCCCGCCTCAGGTCACGTGGACTCTTTCAATGTCTCGGTGGCCGCCGGCATCCTCCTTTTCGAGGCTCGCCGACAGCAGGGTTTTCCTCACATCAACGCCTAGCATTTCAAACGAAAGACTGGACAAAGTCGCTTTTCTGCAGTAATTTAAAACCGACCGGTCGGTCTTTTTCTACCGGGAGATGATAAAATGCAAGTGCGAAGCGAAGAGACCCGCAACAAGATACTCCAGAGCAGCGTAAAGCTTTTTGCCGACAAGGGCTACGATGCAACCGGCGTTGCGGAGATCTGCGACGCTTCCGACGTCAGCAAAGGGGCGTTTTACCATCACTTTCCCAGCAAACAATCGGTTTTCATAGAGCTCTTAAGGGATTGGCTCCAGGGACTCGACGTCGAGCTGGGGCTGGTCATGAGCAAGGCCCACAACGTGCCGGAAGGGCTCACCGCCATGGCCGGAGAGACACGCGGGGTGTTCAACGGCGCCGACGGCCGGATACAGCTCTTCTTCGAGTTCTGGCAGCAGGCGCGGCGGGACCCGGAAATCTGGAAAGAGTTCATCGCTCCCTATCGACGTTACCAGGACTACTTTGCCGGCATCGTCGAGAAGGGCATTGCGGAAGGCTCCATCAAGCGGATCGACTCGGAGGCAGCGGGACAGACGCTCGTTGCACTGGCCCTCGGCATCGTCATCCAGGGCGTCGTGGATCCCGCGGGCGCCGCATGGGACCGGGTGATGAGGGATGCGGTTCATTTCCTTCTTACGGGAATATCGAAATCAACCCCTGCGGCAACGCAGGAGGGGAGGTAGCATCATGGTTCTGGTCACAGGCGCCGCGGGCCACGTGGGCACGGCATTGGTGCGGGAGCTGGTCGGCCGCGGCGACAAGGTCCGCGTATTCGTCCTTCCCGATGAGGATATCTCGAGTCTCAACGGCATCCCGCTGGAAGTGACAAAGGGCAATGTCCTGGACAGGGAATCCCTGCGCCCGGTGATGGAAGGCATCGACACCGTCTATCACCTGGCGGGCATCATCTCGATCATGCCGGGACGGAATGCACGCATGCGGCAGGTCAATGTCGTCGGCACATCGAATGTCGCGCGCGTATCACGCGAAGCGGGCGTGCGGCGCATGGTCTACGTGAGCTCCATCCACGCCTTGTCGCGGCCTCCCAAGGGCACGTCCATCACGGAAGGCGTTCACTTCGATCCGCACAACGCGGCGGGCGAATACGACCAGACCAAGGCGGAAGCCTCCCTCGCCGTGCTCGCCGAGGTGGAGAAGGGACTGGACGCGGTGATCGTCTGCCCGACGGGCATCATCGGGCCTTACCATTACCGCGGCGGCTCTCCCATGAGCAGCCAGATGAGGAAATGGATGCAACCGGGCTGGCATCTCACGATCAATGGGCATTTCGACTTCGTCGACGTGCGGGACGTCGCGCGCGGCATGATCCTCGCGGCGGAGCGCGGCACGAAGGGAGAGACGTATATCCTGCGGGGAGCGCGCATCTCCGTGGCAGAGCTCCTGAGGATGGTCCGCGAGGTCACCGGCAAAAAGGGCGTCGATATCCTTGTACCCTTCCGCCTGGCGCTTTTCGGTGCGACATTCTCCTCCATTCATTCACGGCTCTGGAAGACCCGTGTCCGGTTTACGCGGTATGCGCTGGAAACACTCGCGAGCAACTCCGAGATCTGTGGAGAGAAGGCGGCACGCGAGCTGGGATATGCACCCCGACCCATCCGTGAGACCGTCACGGACACGGTCCGCTGGCTTGCCGAGAACCCCGAGCAGCCGATGCCCGCCGTCGCCTCCGCGCCGCGCGGGGCATCCGCAGGGACTCGCCCGGCGCAGAAGGGTCGCACGCGCATCGCTGTCGTCACCGGCGCTTCAAGCGGCATCGGTGCTGTCACCGCACAGAGGCTCGCCGCGATCGGCTACCGCGTCTACCTCGTTGCCCGTGGTCGGGAAAAGCTTCAAAGCATCGCGGCGCTGATCAAAGCCGCCGGCGGGGAATCGGAAGTGATCGCGGTGGACCTCGCCCGTCCCGAAGGCGTGCGCGCCGTCTATGACCGCGTCATTGAACGTGGCGAAGGGATCGACGTCCTTGTCAACAATGCCGGCTTCGGCTGGTACGGCTACGCCTCGGACATGCCGGCCGACATGGTGCGGGAGATGATCCAGGTCAACAACGAGGCGCT
>PMDT01000363.1 GCA_003154555.1 Spirochaetaceae bacterium | reverse complement strand
AGTCGAACCCGAATTCGTTGTTCGTCCCGTAGGTGATGTCGCGCGCATAGGATTCCTTGCGCTGGGCATTGTCCATCTGGCTGAGGATAACGCCGACGCTCACGCCGAGCAGGCCGAAGATGGGGCCCATCCAGCCGGCGTCGCGCTCAGCAAGATAGTCGTTGACCGTGATGACGTGCACGCCCTTGCCCGTCAGGCTGTTGAGATACGCCGCCGGGACGCTCGCGAGGGTCTTTCCTTCGCCTGTCTTCATCTCGGTGATGCGTCCCTTGTGGAGGACCACGGCGCCCATGAGCTGCACGTCGAAGATGCGCTCCCCGAGCTTGCGTCGCGCGGCTTCGCGGACCACGGCGTATGCTTCCGGCAGCAGGGAATCCAGCGATTCGCCTTTCGCGATCCGCTCCTTGAACTGCTCCGTCATGGCGTGGAACTTCTCGTTCGGCCAGCTCATCACCTCGGGCTCGAGGGCATTGATCTTCTGCACGATGGGAACGAGTTCCTTCAGGTCCCGCTCATGCTTTGAGCCCAGGAAGAAGGTGAGGATATTCTCGAGCATGCCGACATTGTACCTCCGCGGAGATTGACAGGTCAAGGGAAGGCCGCTACCATGGGGCGCCCATGACGCACCAGTCCCGCAGAATGCCAGCCCTCCTCCTCGCGGCGGCATGCCTTTCCGCTCTCGTGCTCGCCGCGTGCCAGAGAAAAGGCATCGAGGAGCTGGTGAGCACGGAGCTGTATTCCCTCTCCATGGGCAAGCTTGAGGACCAGATCGACCTCTTCCAGTTTGAAGATGCAATGAGCACGCGCATGAACAGCATCTTCATGCGTGACGGATGGTTCTATGTCGCGAATGGCAGCTCAAGCAAGATCATGGTCTTCTCTTCCTATGGTGACTTGATCTACCTGCTCTACAATCCGCAGACCAACCCCGTGCCGACACTCCTGGGCCCCGTGGATCAAAATGCGGCCGACACCGTGACGACCCGAGGATCGGTCGCCTATCCCTTTACAGATATCGGGCGCATCGCCGTGGCGAGCGACAGGACGCTCTACGTCGAAGACGCGGTGGCGGACGCCATGGCGGTGAAGGACAACGACCAGGGCATTCTGCGCAGCAGGGTCATCCTCAGGTTTGACCGCAAGGGCAAAGTGCTCCCCGCGCTGGGGGAGGAGGGCATTGGCGGCGCGCCATTCCCCTTTATCTTCGCACTCCACGTGACGGCGTCGGACCAGCTCGTCGTCGTCTGCCGGCTGCCCACCCGGTGGCAGGTTTTCTGGTATTCGCGGGACGGTGCGCCCCTGTATCGCGTTGACATTGGCAACGCAAATCTGCCGGTGAAACCGAAGGCGGGGCAGACGCCAGTCCTCATCGATATTGTCCCCGATCTCCAGAGCCCGCTGCTCTATCTTATCATCGATTCGTACACGGACGTCGCCGGGCCCGCCTCCGGATCCTCCGCGCCGGCGGATGCGGTCGTTGCGGGTGCGTACAAGCTGGATTTGCGCACGCAGTCGTACAGTGCGAACCCGATCGTCTTTCCGCAGAACCCGGAGCACCGGACCCGTGACGGCTTGAAGACAGTGCGCATCCCCGCGCCGCCCAGCGATTTCCTCGGCGTGAGCACGAGCGGCTACTTCTATCTCCTTGCCGCCACGGACAACAATCTGTACACCCTGCAGATCCTCGACAGGAACGGGCGGCTCGCGGCCCAGAGACGGGTCGTGATTGAGGATTCGGAGCTCGCCTTCCGCGACCTCCATCTCGACTCGAACGGGATTCTCTACGGGCTGATGGCGGACCGCACCCGCGCCCGCATCGCGCTGTGGAGATCCGACCTGATGCTGAAGGGGAAGTGAATGAAAGTCGTGGGCTCGGATGCAATGGCGGCCATCGACAGCCGTTCGCAGCGCGAGTTCGCGATCCCTTCGGCCATCCTCATGGAGGATGCGGGACTGCGGGCGTGGCTGCTCGTCCGTCATCGTCTCTGGCGGGAAAAGTTGCCGCGGGGGCTCCTGGTCTTCCTCGCCGGCAAGGGCAACAATGGGGGAGATGCATTCGTCATGGCGCGCCACGCCGCCATGGAAGGGGTGGGGCCCCTCTCCATCGTGCTCGCGGCGGGCCGCCCTTCGCCTGACACCGATCCGGGCCGCATGCTGGCTGCCTGCGACGCGCTGGGCATCGAATGCCTGGATTGGCCGGGCGCGCGCGGCCTGATAGCAGGCCGGCTTGCGGAGTCCGCCTGGATATTTGACGGCTTGACCGGCACAGGCCTCCGCGGCCCGCTCTCTCCTCCTCTTGTTGATCTGGTCTCACTGGTCAACGCCGTCCACGGTCGAACGATCGCCATCGATGTTCCCAGCGGGGTCGGGGAGGGTTTCCGCGAGGGATTCCCCGCCATTCACGCGGCGGTTACACTCACCATGGGCCTGCCGAAGCTTTGCCTCTATCTTCCGCGGGCGCGCATTTTCTGCGGTCGGATCCACGTCGTCCATCTCGGTTTTCCCCCGGCCCTCCTGGAAGACCCTGACATCATGGGGGAAATGCTTTCGCCGCGCGACTTTCTCACACGCGCCCCCCGCATCCCTGCGGACACGTACAAAGGAGAGCGCGGCCACCTGGCGGTGTTCGCGGGGTCACGTGGAACGACCGGCGCCGCCGTGCTCTGTGCAACCGCCGCCGCGCGTGCGCGTGTCGGCCTCGTCACGCTCTTCACGGACGCCGACGCCTGGCCCGTCATTGCGCCGAAGCTCACATCGGTCATGTGCCAGCCGTGGGATCCCCCGCCGGCTGACGGGCTCGCCGACCAGGACCTGCAGCGCTTCAGCGCGGTTCTCGCGGGCCCGGGCTGGGGCGTTTCACCGGGCAAGGCGCGCTGGCTGGATCACCTGCTCTTGTCGCCCGTGAAAGGTGTGCTGGACGCGGACGCGCTGACGCTGCTCGGAGACCGCGCGACCCGACCCGACCTGGGCGGTCGTTGGGTGCTCACGCCGCATCCCGGCGAGTTCGCGCGGCTCTCGGGGGCTTCGCGGGACGCCGTGCTCGATGACCCGGTGGAGCAGGCACGCGGCGAAAGCCGCAGGTTGAACGCGGTGATCGTCCTCAAGGGCCATTCCACGGTCATCGCGGAACCCCGCGGCCGGTTCTGGATCCTCGACGGGGCGAACCCGGCGCTCGCAACGGGCGGCTCGGGCGACGTGCTGGCAGGGATCATTGCGGCAGGGATCGCCGGCGGCATGCCGCCGCTCGACGCCGCCCTTCTCGGTGTTTCGCTCCATGCCCACGTGGGGAGACTCGCTGCCCGGGCGCGGGGCTGGTTCCTCTCGGAAGACCTCGTGCCCCTGATATCGCGCGCCCTGTGGCAATGAAGCACCCCACCCTGAGCGTGAAAAAGAACTCATACGTCTACGACGACACGGCGTCGAAGCAGGGGCCGCAGGCCTATCCGGCTTCCACCCGCATTCCCGTGCGGGAGCATCGCACAACACGGCCGCGCAAGAGTCGCCGGGGCCTGACATTCCTGCCCCTGCTGGTGCTGGCCCTTGGCCTGGTCGTGGTGTTCCGCTTTATTCCCCGGTCTCCCGCGGACCGCACGACGCTCGCCGGCTGGCAGGTCGTGCTGCGGGCGACAGTCGTGGATGGCAGCCTTATCGTCGGCGTCACGTTCATCGCCGGGCAGAAGACGCTTGTGTCCCCTCAGGCAACCTCGGAGGCGTCGGTCCAGGTCACGCTGCCCGATACCGGCAACCGGTTGACGCTGAGCGGGCTGTTGGAGAAGTCACCCATGACGCTTCGCGGGGAGGTGCCGTACACGCCGCGCATGAAGCATGTCGAGGCAACGGTGAGCCTGCTGGACATGCACGCAACCCTGCGCGCCCTCGTGCCGTGAGCGTTCGCGCGGCCGCCCTTGTCATTCCCGTGCGCGATGTTATTCCTTCTCTTCGGCCTTTGCCGCCTGCGCGGCCTTGATCACATCGTCCGAGATGCGGCCCGAGATCGGGCTGTAGTGGTCGAACTCCAGCTCGAATGAACCGGTGCTGGCCGTAAGGGCTTTCAGGTCGATTGCGTAGCGCATGAGCTCCGCCTGGGGCACCTGCGCCTTGATTTCCAGGATGCCGCCGCCGATCGGGTTCTGCCCGAGGACCTTTCCCCGCTTGCCGCTCAGATCGGAGAGCACGGCGCCGAGGTACTGCTCGTCGACGAAGACGGTGAGATTGCAGATCGGCTCCAGCAGAACGGGCTTCGCGTTGCGCATGCACTCGCGGAAGGCTTCACGGGCGGCCAGCTTGAAGGCAAGCTCGGAGGAATCCACGGGATGCTCCTTGCCGTCCACGATCCTTGCCTCGACGTCGACAACGGGATACCCGGCGAGGATGCCCGCTTCCATGGCCTCGATGACGCCCTTCTCCACGCCCGGGATGTATCCGCGGGAGACCGCGCCGCCGAATATGGCGTTCGTGAACTTGTACTTTTCACCCCGCGGGATGGGATTCACTTCGAGGGAGACCTTGGCGTACTGGCCGTGCCCTCCGGTCTGCTTCTTGTGCGTGTACTCGGCGTCAGCTTTCCCCTGGATCGTCTCGCGGTACGCGACGCGGGGGATCTTCGTCTCCATCTCGATCTTCTGGTGCTCCCGGATCTTGTCGAGGATCATCGAGATATGCAGCTCTCCCATGCCCGAGATGACCGTCTCTTTCGTCTCCTTGTCATAGGAGAGAAGGAAAGTGAGGTCCTCTTCCGTGATGCGTTGCAGCATCTGGTTCATCTTGTCCTCGTCCTTTTTCGCCTTTGCCGTAATGGCCAGCGCATGGACGGGGGTCGGAAGCTCAAGCTTCGGGTAGACAATGGCGGCGTCGGGTGCGTGCAGCGTATCGTTCGTGCGCAAGGTGGGGCTCTTTGTGAACAGCCCCAGGTCACCGGCGGACAGTTCCGAGGCGTCTTCCAGCTTCTTGCCTTCGCACGTGTAGACCTTGGTGATCTTTTCCTTCCTGCCCTCGCGCGCATTGACCAGGTCCGAATCCGCCTCGATCTTTCCCGACATGACCTTGAAGTAGGAGAGNNCCCGTAAACTGGTCCCCCGCGGTCTTCCAGATGAAGCAGGAAGCCTGTCCGTCCTCCGAAATCGGGCGCGTGATCGCGGCGTCCTCCGCGGCCGCATCCCATTTCGCTGCACCTTTCGCGCTCCCCTCGGGCGACGGGGCGGCGTAAACGATGAAATCGAGCAGGGAGGCGACGCCGGCGGCGGTGTGCCCTGCGCCGCAGAGGACAGGGAAGAGCTTGCCGGACTTCATGCCGCCGGCCAGACCTTTGCGGATCTCGTCGGGTCCGAGGTTTCCCTCCGCGAAAAACTTCTCGATCAGAGNNCCGCCGCGCTTTCCACCAGCTTCTGACGCGCCTCGTCAACGGCGGCCTTTTCCGCATCGGGTATGCCCGCTTCCTTGCCCGCGATCCACGCCTTCTGCTCGATGAGGTCCACGACACCGGTGAAGCCTGCGCCTGCGCCGATGGG
>PMDT01000350.1 GCA_003154555.1 Spirochaetaceae bacterium | reverse complement strand
AGTGGTGCGGTTGGCGGCGATGATGAGACGGCAGGCGCGCGCAAGGGCGTCGAAGACCGGTTCATCCCCCGGCTCCACGGTGGGCTTTTCCGGAACGGGAAAATCAATGCGCAACTCATAGGTCTTTCCCATGGGGCACTGCACGATCGTCACGGGGCGCCTGCGATAGACCGCCTCTGTTCCCATGCGCTCCAGGCGGAAGCCGCCGATCAGGTCCGCGACCGCCGCGAGCGGCTTCACGGTCGCTGAGAGCGCGATGCGCTGGAACTCGCCGCAGAGACGGACCAGCCGGTCCACGCCGCTTATAAGGTGCGTGCCGCGCTTCGTACCGGCAACCGCATGGATCTCGTCGAGGATCACGGTCGCGACCCCGTCGAGCATCAGCCTGCTTGCCTGCGAGGAGAGGATGAGGTTGAGGCTTTCCGGCGTCGTGATCAGGATCTCGGGAGGATGCTGGAGCATGCGCCGGCGCTCGCCCGCCGGCGTGTCGCCGCTGCGCGTGAGGACGCGGATGGCGGGGAGCTCTTGTCCCGCAGCGTGGAAGACCTCCGCGAGCGCGGCAAGGGGTGAGAGAAGGTTACGCTGGATGTCATTGTTCAGCGCCTTGAGCGGAGAGATGTAGAGGATGCGCACCTTGCCCGTGCGCACGGCTCCTGTCGCGAGCTGATTGATGCCCCAGAGGAACGCAGCCAGCGTCTTTCCCGTGCCCGTGGGCGCCGAGACAAGGACATGGGAGCCGCGCGCGATGGCGGGCCACGCCTGGGCCTGCACCTCTGTCGGCACGCCGACGGATTCGAGGAACCACGCGCGGATGAGCGGGTGGAAAAGCGAAAGCACGTCTGATCCCGCGTCTGCCATGCCCAAACCCCCGGGCAGTGTAGGTTCTGAACCGGGCGCCGGTCAACCGCATGCCCCCGGGCACTCCGTGTTGCCTCATCCAAAAATCTGACCCAGTTTGACAAGCAACGCCTGGTATGCGACAGTAATGATTAAACTCTTTCATTGGAAAACGGGCGTCGAGGAGGTCCGCATTGCGTAATGTGACCAGAAAGCTGTTTGTCGCAGCCGTCTGCCTTGCCTGCGCAGGGCCCCTGCCCGCTGGGTCGATCCCCGTCCTCAGCCTCTCCCTGGACGGGGGCGCGATCATTCCCGCCTTTGACACTTCGGCTGTCTACTTCGGGATGTCACCCGGCGTGGACCTGACGGCGGACCTGACACTGCCGTCCGTCCTGCCCCGTTTTCTGGCCCTGCGGCTGGCCCTTGGCGGACAGGGTTTCCTCCTGGTGTCGCAGAACTTCACCAATACTCCGTTTGCCCTGTCCTTGTCGGCGGGGGCAATCGCGCGTTTTCCGCTGGTCCCGTGGCTCGATCTCTCCGTGAGCGCCACAGGCGGCTACTACCAGGCTTTCGTGACTGCGGCAGGAAACCGCGTGACAGGCGGAGGATTCTGCCTGGATACCGCGGTCGGCGTGGACTTCAACCTCGGGGACTCTTTCACCCTCGGAGTGAACGGTCACTACGCGCTGGATCTCGGCCTTGCGCAGGGCATCTTCGTCTCCCTCACCGCCGGTACGCACATCCCGCTGGCGGCATCGTCCGTCGGCACAGCGAAACCCGCAGAAAAGCCGAAGGCAACACCGGAACAGCCCAACGCGCAATCGAACAAGCCGCAGGAGCTGAAGGCGGCGCCTCAAGCGCAGGCCTCCACGGAGTGGCTCGATGCGCGGGCGCTCATGTTCGACAGCCTGTTCCCGGTCTTCTACAAACATTACGCTGATTCCCCCATAGGGAGCGTGCTCGTGAAAAACACGCTCGCCAAGCCCATGCAGAACGTCGCCGTGAGCCTGTGGATCAACAAATTCATGGATACGCCCATGCAGATCGCCGGACCCGCCTCGTTGCCCGCGGGAGAGGAGCGCAAGATCGACCTCACTGCGCTGTTCAACGACCGGGTCCTTGAGATTACAGAGGCAACGCGCGTTGCCGTTGAGCTCACCTTCCAGTACTCGGTGGAGGGCACGACCTACCAGCAGAAAAAGACGGATACCGTCACCATCTACGACCGCAACGCCATCACCTGGAACGACGACAGGAAGGTGGCAGCCTTCGTCTCGGAGAAGGATCCCGCGGTGCTCTCCTTCTCCAAGAACGTCGCCGCCGTCGTGAAGTCCCGCGGCAACGGGGCGCTCAGCCTGAATCTCCAGACGGCGCTGGCCATGCACCAGGCTCTCCAGCTGTTCGGCTTGAGCTACGTGCCGGATCCCAAGAGCCCGTATGCCGAGTCGTCGAAGAAGAAGGACGTCGTGGATTTCCTCCAGTTCCCCCGGCAGACCTTCGAGTACAGGTCGGGTGATTGCGATGACCTCACGATCCTCTTCTGCTCGCTCCTGGAAGCGGTGGGCATAGAGACCGCCGCCATCACGATTCCCGGGCACATCTACATGGCGTTTGACATCGATGCCTCTCCCGCGGAGGTGCGACGCTCCTACCTCCATCCCGATGATTTCATCTTCATGGCGGACAAGAGCTGGGTGCCGGTGGAGATCACGGAGCGGACCGAAGGGTTCCTCCGCGCCTGGCAGGAGGGGGCCCAGGAATGGCGGGAGAATGTCTCCCGACAGCAGGCGAACTTCATCCCGCTGCACGACGCCTGGAAAACCTACGAGCCGGTCGGGCTCACCGGGCTCGGGCAGGGCGTGACGGTCCCGGCCGCGGCTGACATCGCCGCCTCCTACCAGTCGGAGATCGAAAAGTTCGTCGACACGGAGACGACCGTCCGGGTCGCGAGGATCCAGGCCGACATCAAGAAGGGAGAGACGCCGAAGCTCGACAACTCACTCGGCGTTCTCTACGCCCGGTATGGGCTCTACGACAGGGCCCTGGCTGCGTTTACGAAGGCCGTCGCGAAAGAGGAGTTCGTTCCCGCCCTTCTCAACCTCGCGAACATCTTCTTCACCCAGCACCACCTCGATCAGGCCGCCTCCTATGCCGACCGCGCGCTGAAGCAGGCCCCTGACAATCCCCAGGCGCTTCTCAGCGTGGCACGGGTCAACCATGCCATGGAGAACTACGGGCAGGTGGCACGGGCATACACGAAGCTGAAGGAGCTGAACCCTGACCTTGCCGCGGCATACCCGTACCTTGATCTGCGCGGCGCGGACGCCCAGAAAGCGGCCGACATCAGCAATGCAAGCGGAGCGTCACAATGGGTAGAATGAAAGCGTTCGTCGTGGTCGCACTCGCCGCCGGCTCTCTCGCGCTGCTCGGCAGCTGTACGAATCCCGTGCTCAGTGCCGTGAAGGGGATGAAGCTCATTGCCTCCGAGCAGGGAGATACACTCTATCATGATGCCGCGATAGCGGCGAACGGCGGCACACTCTACGTCGCCTACAAGGACCCGAACGCGGGCACGCTGAAGTTCACGACATCGAGCGACAATGGGGAGACGTGGACGGCCCCGTACGAAATCGACTCATCGACGAATGTCGGCGCGGCGCCGTACGCGAGCGTGGACGGAAGCACGATCTACGTCGACTACTGGAACTCGGCGGGCAGCTTGCCCAAGTGGAACGTTATCACCGGCGGCGGTTCGGCAGGGGCACCAACCGGTGGCAACCCGCGGCCTGTTTCGGCAATCGTCTTCCTCCGGACGATGACGGACTCCACCGGCACGTACGCCTTCTACACGGACAAGGCGAACCTCTACTGCTCCACGTGGAGCAGTAGCAGCGGGTGGGCACTATTTCAGTTGACCGTTGGCCCGTGGACTTCAGGGTACCCCGGCGGCGACACGGGGCGCGGGACCTTGAGCGTCAGCCGCATGAGCACCACGAGCATCTTTGCCGTTGCATGGGCCAATGCGGGCCGTGTCTACTGCAACGTGACGCACGACAACAACGGTACCGCCTGGAGCCATCAGACCATCCCGACATCGGGGTCTGAGGACGCAACGGCAGTCGCGTCCACGTTCACGGCGTCGACCCTCTGCGTGGCGTATTATGACGCAACCAGCACGCACGTCAGGTTCGTCCGCTCGACGAACGAAGGGGACACGTGGGACTCATCCAAGGATCTCGGGAGCGTCAATCTCGGCACGTCCTCATCGATCAATGATCTCGGCATCTGTACATGCTCAGATCAGAAGCTCGCCGTCGTGTTCTGGGACGCAAGCGGAATGCACTCAGTATCTTCCGCCGACAGCGGCGTGACCTGGACCGCGCAACCGACGCTCTCGGATTGGGGGACATCCTTCACCGACGACTTCGAGGGGAACGACGGGCACCTCTACCTTCTTACGTCCGTGAACAACACGACAAATGGGGTGAAGACCCAGAAGCTCGTGATGCTCAAGTCGGAGGACAACGGGGCAACGTGGTATTGAGGCCATTCGTGGTTCCCGCGCTCGTGTTGCTTCATCCAGAAATCTGACCCGGCCCAACGGGCCTGTTTGCGCAGGAGCAATGCGCACTCTTGATCAGCCGTGCCTCCACGGGCATACTCTCACCATCACATGAGCTCACCGCGTCCGCGCCGACCGCTCCCCGAGGGATGGCGCATCCGTCTGCAATCCGGGGCAGCAATGTTCACCCCCTTTGAGCGATTTACCCGGCGTCGTTTCTTCCTGCCCGTTGTCGTCGCCGCGATCGTCATCGCGGTCAATCTCGGCATCGCCGTTGCGGTTTCGGCGGCCGCCCATCACGAGGCATCGGACTGGCCCGGGCAGGGATTCAGATTCGCAGCCGCGCGGGACTGGCAGACGATCGAGGGCAAAATCCAGGCGATCGGCGGCTCGTCGCGACTGTCGCGCTCCCTCCTGGGGACCGTGTCCTATGCCCAGGGCGCGCTTCCCGTGCATCTCCTGAGCTTTGCCCCCGCGCGCACGACGCCGCAGCCCTTGCGCGTCCTCCTGGTGAGCGGCGTGCATGGAACGGAAACCGCCGGGCCGGAGGCGCTCCTGCAATTCGCCGCATGGATGACGCGCGATCCGTCGCGATTTGCCGACGTGCGCATGGATATCGTGCCCGTCGCCAACCCGTGGGGATGGGTGTACGGCTACCGCTACGACGGCGCGGGTGAAGACGTGAACAGGGATTTCTCCTCGCGGCGGACGCAGGAGGCGGTTCTCATCAAGGCCCTGATGCGGAAGAATGGCCCGTACGACCTGGTGATGGACCTCCACGAGACCAGGCGCAATGCCTATTTCATCTATCAGTACCTGCCCCCGGCAGAGGGACTGGGCAGCGAGTACGTGAAGATCGTCGACGCGATGCACCGACCGACCGCCCATGACTACAGCGAATGGATCTTCGCGGTCCACGACGGCGTCCTCCGCACACCGGCGGCAGCGCTGTTCTGGATCGGGCTGGGACGCAGCATGGCGCTCGACCAGTTCGCGCGATTCCACGGCGTGCGCAATGCCTACACGGTGGAGACCCCGTCCTGGGACGATTTCGACACGAGAGTCGCGGTCCACCTGCGCACGGTGCAGGCCTTCATCTCGCGGCTCACGAGCGAAAAGGCCGGCAGGTGAGCAGGATAGCCGTCCGCGTGCAGGCTGGCTGCACCTGACGGCGGTTTGCCTTCCCGCCTGCGCGCCGTTAGCTTATTCCTGAAGGACAACATGAGCGCGCAGACGATACTCCTCCTCTTCATCATCTTTTTCTTTCTTGACCTGGGCTGGGAGACGATTCTCACCCTGCTTAATCTGCACCACGTGAGGCAGAATGCGGGTACCGTCCCCTCGGCGTTCGCAGGAACCGTGGACCCCGCGACGTATGCGCGCTCCGTCTCCTATACGCTCGTGCACGGGAGATTCGGATTGCTGGCGGGACTCGTCTCTTCCGCCATACGGCTCGCTGTCGTGCTCACCGGATTCCTCGGAACGCTGGACACGCTCGTGCGCACGCTGCCGATCCACCCGTACCTCCAGGGCGTGGTCTTCATCGCCGCCGTGTCGCTTCTCTTCTGGATCGTCGGCCTTCCCTTCTCCCTGTATTCGACATTCTCCATAGAGGCGCGCTTCGGCTTCAACAAGACGACGCCGTGGACGTGGATCGCCGACCTCGCCAAGGGGCTTGGCGTCTCGGCGGTGATCGGCATACCGGTGCTGCTGGCCCTGTTCTGGTTCATGGACCGCACGGGGGCCTTCTGGTGGATCTGGGCATTCGGCGCCCTCACGGCATTCGAGCTCGTGATGAGCATCCTGGCGCCGCTGGTCATCGCCCCGCTCTTCAACAAGTTCACACCGCTGCCGGACGGGGAGCTGCGACAGGCCATCGATGCCCTTGCCACACGGCTCTCCTTCCGCACCCGCGGGATATTCGTCGTGGACGGAAGCCGGCGGTCACGCCATTCCAATGCGTATTTCACCGGTCTGGGCCGGGCAAAAAGGATCGTGCTCTACGACACGCTCGTAAGCTCGCATGGCGTGGAGGAGATACTCTCCGTGCTCGCGCACGAGATCGGGCACGAGAAGCACCACCACATCACAAAAGGCCTCGCAATCTCCATCGCCGCCTCGGCCGTAGGATTCTGGATCCTGAGCCTCGCCCTTCCCTGGGCGCCGCTCTACAAGGCGTTCGGATTTGCACAGCCCGGCTATCATTCGATCCTCGTGCTCCTTGCCTTCTTCTCGGGTCCGCTCACGTTCTTCCTGGAGCCTCTTGTCTCGCTGCGCTCCCGCCGGCAGGAGTACGAGGCGGATCGCTTCGCGGTGCAGGGTATGGGCTCCGCGGCCGGCATGAAGGCGGCCCTCCTGCGCCTGGGCAGGGACAATCTCAGCAATCTGTCGCCTCACCCGCTCTACAGCTTCATCCACTACTCGCACCCGACGCTCGTGGAGAGGCTTGCCGCGCTGGAGAGATTCGAAAGGGCTCTCCCGCAGACATGAGCAGGCCGCTCCCCTGTGCAGGTCCGGCGTATTTTCCTATAGTGGCGGCATGAAAACCGAAGAGCCGCGCGCCGTCACCGATGCGGAAAACGTCGTCTGGAATCTCGATGACCTCGTGGCACCACCCGCCGCCCCCGGCGTTGATAGGCTCCTCGCCGAGGCGGAGCGCCGCGTGGCGCGTTTTTCAGCCCGCTACCGGGGAAAAGTGGCAGGCCTTTCCGCCGCCGAGATGAAAGCGCTCCTGACGGAATACGAGGAGCTCATCGAGATGGTCGGCCGCGCGGAAAGCTACGCGTCGCTCTCCTGGTCGACCCAGAGCGACGACCCGGCCCGGGGCGCGCTGCTGCAGAAGGTGGCGGAAAAGCAGTCGCAACTTTCCCAGCAGGCGCTCTTTCTCGACCTGGAGTGGGCGAACGCGCCGGATGACGCCGCGCGACTCCTGATCGACGACCCGCTGCTTGCCCGGTGGCGCCACTGGCTTATCGTCTCGCGGCGCTACAAACCGCACCTGCTCTCCGAGCCGGAGGAAAAAATACTCGCAGAAAAGGCGGTGACCGGGCGCCAGGCATGGGTGCGCTATTTCGACGAGACGGTTTCCGCGAACCGCTACGAATGGGACGGCGGCCAGGTCACCCAGGAGGTCATCCTCCGGCAGCTCTACGAACCGGACCGCGATCGCCGGCAGGCCGCCGCGGCGTCGCTCACCAGGGGACTGCGCGCCATCCAGCGGACCACGACGTACATCATGAACACGCTGCTCGCGGAAAAATCGTCTGAGGACACCCTGCGGCGTTTTCCGGCCTGGATCAGCGCCCGCAACATGGACAACCAGGTGGACGATGACACGGTGAATGCACTCGTCACCGCCGTGACGGCCCGCTATGACATCGTGGCCCGCTACTACGGACTGAAGAAAAAGCTCCTGGGCCTCGATGTCCTCTACGACTACGACCGCTACGCAGCCCTGCCCGTCGCCGAGCGGCGCTTCACGTGGGACGAGGCGAAAGCCGCGGTGCTCTCCGCCTATGGCTCTTTCCACCCGCGCATGGCGGAGATAGCCTCCCTTTTCTTCGAGAAGCGATGGATCGATGCATCCGTGCACCCCGGCAAGCGCGGCGGGGCTTTCAGCAGCTCGACCATCCCGTCGGTCCACCCCTACATCCTCATGAGCTTCCAGGGAACCGCGGAGGACGTCATGACTCTCGCCCACGAGCTCGGTCACGGCGTGCACCAGTACCTCGCGCGGGAACAGGGCGTGCTGGAGCAGAACACGCCCCTCACCACTGCGGAAACCGCGTCGGTGTTCGGCGAGGCGGTCGTGTTCCAGCATCTCATCGCGCGGGAGAAGGACCCGAAGGTGGTCCTCTCCATGCTCGTCGGCGAGATCGAGTCGTCATTTGCGACCGTCTTCCGCCAGGTGGCAATGAACAGGTTCGAGCACGCCGCGCACACGGCGAGACGAACGAGCGGCGAGCAGACGACGGAAAACCTGGCGGCGCTGTGGCTGGATTCCCAGAAGGCGATGTTCGGCGACAGCGTCACGCTCACCGACGACTATGGGATCTGGTGGAGCTACGTCACGCATTTCATCCATGTGCCCGGCTACGTCTATGCTTACGCGTTCGGGGATCTCCTGGTCCGCGCGCTCTATGCGCGTTACCTCTCGGCGGGACGGGACTTCCCGGAACGCTATATCGCCATGCTCGCGCGCGGCGGATCGGACTGGCCGACCGCGCTCGTCAAGCCCCTCGGTGTCGATCTGGCCGACCCCGGCTTCTGGACCCAGGGTCTGGACCTCCTGGGCGGCATGGTCGATCAGGCGGAGACGCTTGCGGCCGCCGGGGGCCGTGTCGATTGAGAGTGCAGAACAGCTTGATTTTCGCCGAAAAGTAAGTAGGATGGAATAAAGGCCTCAGGGTCAGCAACCTCTTTCGAGTGATCCAGCGATAAAGGAGCGGTAAATGACAAGGAATTTCCTCGTGTTCATCTTCGGTCTCTTCCTCCTCCTCGTGTTCAGCTTCGCGTTCTGCTACGTCTCCATCTACAGTGAGGTCCTCATCGCGGGCATCTTCGCCCTCATCGGATTCGTGGCGGCGCTCGTCATCGCCATCGTCATCGGCCTTGCGTCGCGGGAAGAAGGCGGTTCGCTGAACCTCTGGTTCTTCGGGATCGCGGGGGTCACGGCAGTCGTCCTCGTGTGGTACCTCTCGCGCGCCGGCACCCTGCTGAAGGTCTGGTAGGGGAATCGCTGCACCAACGAGCCAGGAGCCCCCGGAAAATCCGGGGGTTTTTTTCGAAGAAGCCTTCGACCACGCGCGGCCAGCTCCTGCTGTCCGTGGTCGCGAGCTTTCTTTCTTTCGGCCTGGACTTCGGGGCGCTCGCCTTCCTCACGGAAGTGGTCCGCCTCCACTACCTGCTCTCCGCGGCATTCTCCTTCATCCTTGGCACGACGGTAAGCTACGTCCTTTCCATCCGTTTCATATTTGAGACGCGGTCCGCGTCGGCGCCGGTGGAGTACGGGCTTTTCGTGCTCGTGGGGGCCGTCGGGCTCGGGCTCAATGAGCTTCTGCTCTGGCTGCTCACCGACCGCGCGGGGATCTACTACCTGCTATCGAAGATAGTCGCGGCATCGCTGGTCTTCTTCTGGAACTTCGGCGCGCGCAAGCTCCTGCTCTTCAGCGCGCCAAAGGGGGCGCGGTCGCGGTAGGGGCGTCGGCTTTTTCGCGGGAGCGGCCCAGCGTGTTCACCAGTGCCACGCCGCCCATTGCGAGCACGCCACCGAAAAGATCAATCCACGTCGGCACTTCACCCAGCCACGCCCAGCCGATGAGAAACGCCACGATCGGAACGATAAAAAGGAAGCTCGAGGCACGCGATGCCGGAAGGCGCGACAGGACGACCGCCCAGGTAATGTAGGCAAGGGCAGCGGGACACACCCCAAGGTAGACAACTGCCAGCGTATCGCCGATCGGCGCGGCGCGTATTTCCCCGAAAAGGCCGCCGGTGAAGGGGAGCAGCAGGAGCGTTCCCGCCCATATCGCCCAGGTCGTTATCTCGACCGGTCGGTAGCGATCGAGCATCCGCTTCTGGATGATGTTGTAGGCGCTTCCCGAAATGGCGGCCGCCACGATGAGCGCCGCGCCCCAGCTCAGACCGCCGCCGGCTCCTTTGCCCAGCCCGATAGCGACCGCACCGGCAAAGCTCACGGCGATTCCCCCCCATCCCCACGGCCGGAGCTTTTCACCGAGAAAGGCGGTGGCCGCGAGCGCCGTCCAGATCGGGATGGTCTGTATCAGGACCGCGGCAGGACCCGAGGGGATGTTCTGCTCGCCGATATTGAGCGCGACGGGGTAGAACGCAAATGCAAGAAACCCGAGCGCAAATACGAGCGGGACGTCGCGCAGCCGCGGGAGGTGCATGCGCGTGGCCAGGGAGACAACCACCAGTGCCGCGGAGGCGGAAACGAAGCGCAGCAGGGCGAGATGTGTCGGCGAGTAGGAGTGCAGCCCGGCGCGGATACCGGCGAATGCGGACCCCCAGAACAGGATCGTGATGACCGCGGCCGATGCCACGGAGAGCGAACGCGATCGTGGGGATGTCATCACACAAGATCCGCGGTGCGGGCGTCTGCCGCGCGCAGGAGGTCGGCCGGCACGATGATCATCTGCATGCCGCGCGCTCCCGCGTTCACGTAGATTTTCTCATAGCCCGTTGCGATCTCGTCGATCCACGTGGGGANNCTTCTTCTTCATGCCGACGGGAGAACAGCCGCCCCGCTCGTAACCGGTGAGGGGCGTGAGCTCCTTGAGGCTGATGAGCTCGACCTTCTTCGCCCCTGCCGCCTGCGCCGCCTTTTTCAGATTCAGGTCCACGTTGCTCGGCACGATGAACACAAGAGCGGAACCGCGCTCGTCGCGGGCGACGAGCGTCTTGAACAGGATGTCCGGGTTCACGCCGAGCATCCCCGCGACCGTCACGGCATCGAAATGCTCCTCACCGACTGGGTGCGTGACCACCTCCACGTCGATCCCAAGAGATTCGACGATGCGCAGCGCATTGGTCTTTGGCGCAGGCTTCATGCGCCGATCATAGCATGGGGCGCCGCCTTTGCAGTATTGTAGCCCCCATGAACATGCACCAGCGGGTTTGCACCGCGGACGGGAAGCGCTGCCCATGAACCTGACGATCGATCGTGATTCCCACTGCTTCTGCTGCGGAGCCGACAACGAGCGTGGACTCCACCTCGTCGTGTCCTATCCCGAAAAGGGGATGGCGGAGACGAGCCTTTCGGTGCCGTTGTGGTTCTCGGGCTGGAAGAGCATGACGCACGGCGGTCTCCTGGCGACGCTCCTGGATGAGATCATGGCCCACGCCTGCGTCGGCATCTCGCAGCAGGCGGTCACGGCGGAGATCACCGTCCGCTATCAGAAGGCCGTGGAGACCGGCGCCACGCTGCGGGCCGTCGGCAAGGTGGAGGAGGCGCGCGGCCGCATTCTCCTCACCCAGGGCTGGCTCTACGACGCGGAGGGAAGCATCGTGGCGGAGGCGAGCGCCCGTTTCGTCGCCACCACCCGGGTCGGACCGGTGTCCCGTCACGAAGAAAAAGCATAGAAGGGGAATATTTTTCTCGCAAAGGTATTGAAAAAATATTCTTTCCTCGCATACACTGCGCGTGCACGGAACAGGAATCGGTTCGACCGGAGGGGCTTCGTGCGGTGTCCAGCTTCATGTGAAGCAAGGAGGTCCGTCTGAGTTGGAAAGGCAGTACGATCTGTCGGGGGTGGCCGCCCCCGCGCTAGGTGCCCTGGCTTCGGCCGGGGACGCGGCGACGCTCCAGCTGGAGCGGGGTGCCGCGAAAGGAGTGGTCGTTGCCGGTGAGCGCACGCTCGCTGACGACGATTCCGCCGGGTGCGACCTTGCCGTTAACGGCGTGACCAAGAGATTCGGTCCCGTGACGGCTCTCGACGATGTATCGCTCAAAGTAAGAAGCGGAGAGTTTGTCACGCTCCTGGGCCCTTCGGGCTGCGGGAAGACGACACTGTTGCGGATCGTGGCGGGCCTGGAGCTCGCCGATCATGGTCGCGTCGCGGTGGGCGGCGCCGATGTGACGCGCATTCCTGCCAACAGGCGTCCGGTCAACACGGTTTTCCAGAACTATGCCCTTTTTCCCCATCTCAATGTCTACGAAAACATCGCCTACGGTCTTCGGGCCAGGAAATTCCCGGCTCCCGAGGTGGACCGGCGCGTCGGCGAAGTGCTGGAGATGCTGCACCTCGAAGAGATGCCAAAGCGACGCATCACGCAGCTCTCCGGAGGGCAGAAGCAGCGGGTGGCCCTTGCACGCGCCCTGGTGAACCATCCCGATGTGCTCCTGCTGGACGAGCCCATGTCCGCCCTGGACGCGAAGCTGCGCGCCGAAGTGCAGCTCGAGCTGCGAAGGCTCCAGAGACAGCTCGGCAAGACATTCATCCTCGTGACGCACGATCAGAATGAGGCCATGACGGTGAGTGACCGGATCTTCGTGATGCGCGAAGCGCGCATCGTCCAGTCCGGACCCCCCGCGGAGGTCTATGACCGGCCGGCCAATCGTTTCGTCGCTGAGTTTCTCGGCACGACGAATCTCATCAACGCCTGGCGCACGAACGGGACCGTGCATACGGAGCTCGGGAACCTCGTGCCCCGTGCGCATCCACAGTGGGAAAAGGGATTCCTTTCCATTCGGCCCGAACAGATCATCGTGCGCTCCGCGAAGCCGTCCTCCAATGGCATCCGCGCCATCATCTCGGAGGTGATCTACCGCGGCGACCATCTGGACGTCTACGTGCAGCCGGGGAATCTCCACGTGCGCGGCCTCCCGCGCGCCGGGATGAAACCCGGGGAGCAGATCTGGCTGGAGCTCCCTGCCCGGCAACTGGAGGCGCTTGGTGAATAGGCTCCTCGTCTGGTACGGGGAGCTCGCCACCACACGAAAGCTCACGACCCGCGGCCTTGCGCTGCTGGCAGTGCCCCTGATCTGGATCGTCGTCCTGCTCGTGGCCCCCCTGGGGGCCATGGTCGCCTGGTCGGTCGCCTCGCGCGCGGCCACGGGCGACATCGAATGGACATTCTCCCTGCAGAACTTCGGTCGGCTTGCCGGTTACGACGCCTTCGGCTGGACGAAGTCCTATCTCGTGATACTGGGCACGACTCTCGTCATTTCCACGATCACGACGGTCATCACCCTGGCCCTGGCCTACCCTCTTTCCTTCTTCATCGCGCAACGGCGCCCCGCGCGCCGGTACTTGTGGCTCACGCTCATCATCATTCCCTTCTGCACCAACCTCGTGATCCGCACCTACGCATGGATGCTGCTCCTGGGCAACCAGATGCCGCCCGCGCTCCTGGCACAGTGGCTGCACCTCATCGGGCCCTCGGAGGCGCTGTACCCGTCCACCCTCGCCGTCTACATCGGCATGGTCTCCAACTCCCTGCCCTTTGCCGTGCTCCCCCTGTACACGAACGTGGAGAAGCTGGACTGGGCGATCGTGGAAGCAAGCCGGGACCTCTATTCGCGGCCGATGCGGACATTTTTTCACGGTATTCTCCCGCAGACCCTTCCCGGGCTGGTCACGGCGATCGTGCTCACCTTCATCCCGGCCATGGGCGCCTTCCTCATCCCCGACCTGCTGGGCGGCGGCAAATCGTGGATGCTCGGCAACCTCATCCAGCACCAGTTCGGCGTGAGCCGCGACTTCCCCTTCGGCGCGGCAGTGAGCCTCGTGCTTACCTTCCTGACCATGGTCGGCCTCCTTATCCTGCGGCGGTCCGGAGACGAGGTGACCTTCCTGTGAGCCGCGCCGAAGCTGCACCCCGTGTCCGACGCTCCCACTGGCTGCTCTCCACGATCGCCGGGGCCACCATGGTGTTCCTCTACCTGCCGCTCGTCGCCGTTGCGGCAATGTCGGTCAACGCGGCGCGTTTTGGCGTCGCATGGAAAGGCTTCAGCCTCCGCTGGTACGCCCAGCTCCTGCACAACCAGGTCGTCCTGCAGGCGGCGCTCAATACGCTCATCCTCGCGGCGGTCTCCACGGCGATCTCCACGGTGCTGGGCACGCTCCTCGCAATCGGCCTGGAGCGCTTCCCCTGGCCCCGATGGATGCGGCGCATCGTGGATGCCGTGGTCTACGTTCCCGTCGTCACACCCGACATCGTCTTTGCCGTCGGCATGCTGCTCGCCTTCGAGGCCGTCCGGCAGGCAATGGGCGGGTTGCGCCTGGGGCTCGCGACCATGATCGTCGCGCACGTCACATTCCAGATCAGCTTCGTCGCGCTCGTGGTGGGAAGCCGGCTCGCCACCCTGGGCAGGTCCGTGGAGGAAGCCGCGCGTGACCTGTACGCCGACACGTGGCACTCCCTGCGCACCATCACGCTTCCCCTCATCGCGCCGGGCATCGTGGCGGGCGCCATGCTTGCCTTCACGCTGTCGCTGGACGACTTCGTCATCAGCTTCTTCACGTCCGGCCCCTCCTCGGTGACGCTCCCCCTGTACATCTACGGCTCGCTGCGCCGGGGCGTCTCGCCGGACATCCATGCGCTCTCCACCATCGTCTTCCTGGTGACGGTGACACTCGTGCTGGGTCTGCAGCTCTTCACGCGCAGCCCCAAGGAGGAATAATCGATGCGGACGATGCTATCCCTGGCCGCCTGCTGCCTGCTTCTTGCCGCCTGCAGCAGGAATCAAGCGGGCACGACGACATCCGGCGCGCTTCCCGCGGCGTCGAAGACCGTCACCGTGTTCATGTACTCGGAGTACATCGACCCGGCCCTCGTGGATCGTTTCCAGAAGGAGACGGGCATGAAGATCGTGCTCGACACGTATGAGAGCACCGAGGAGATGATGAGCAAGGTGGCGAGCGCCGGCGACCAGTACGACGTGGTGGTCGTCTCCGATCACGCCATCCCCGTCATGGCGGCAAAGGGCACCTTCCGGAAGCTCGACCTTTCCCGCATCCCGAATGCGAAGAATGTGAGCGCCCGGTTCGCAAAGCCCGCCTACGATCCCCAGGGTCTCTACAGCCTGCCCTACCAGTGGGGCACGATGGGGATCGTCTACCGAAAGGACAAGCTCCCCAACTTCTCACCGTCCTGGAAGGCGCTCCTGGATTCCGCTTCCCAGCCGGGACCGGTGGTTCTTATCGACTCGATGCGCGACCTGATGGCCGCTGCCCTGTTCACGAAGGGATACTCGCCCAACACCCGTTCCGCGGACGAGCTGAAGGCGGCGGGCGATCTCCTGCGCACGGCCCGGACGAAAAAGATGGTGGGCTTCTACGGCAGCCCNNAACACGGACTTCGTCGTGCCGAAAGAAGGAACGATCATCTGGGTGGATGCGATGACCATCCCCGCGCAGGCGCCCAATCCCATCGGCGCCTACCAGTTCATCGACTACATCCTCAAGGCGGACGTCGGGGCGCAGCTTTCCAACTACCTCGAATATGCCACGCCGAATGCGGCGAGCCTCAGCCTCATCAAGCCCGAGATGCGCAATGACCCGCGCGTCTATCCAACGGACGCGGACACGGCCAGGATGGTGATGCTGGAGGACGTAAAGGACGCGACGACCCTCTACGACCAGGTGTGGACCCGGGTCAAGGCAGGGGAATAAGAGCGGCGGTTCGCCCAGGGCTCTCCCCGTTTCTGCGAAACCAGAATGTCGCCTGCTCCGCGGGGTACCGCGAAAGGGAGCGACCATGCTGGGCCGCGAGGGCGTGAACGCCTCTGCAAACCTCTTTTCTTTCCATTGCGGAACGCGCAAATCATGGTACAATTGCTGCAATCGGCAATGCGCGCTGGAATGAACTCGACCCCCTTGGACAAACGGCGAAGAACATCCCCGGCGAGCGAGAGGGAGTGATGGAAGAGCGGTCCTTCGAGCACCGTCTTGCGATGCTTATCGAATCAATCAGGAAGGCCTCGCCCACCGACCCCTCGATCGGGTTGCCACGGACGGGCAAGGAGGACGAGCTCGATCGACTGGCGGACGCGGTGGACGATCTCCTGCGCAGGTCGCGCGAAAGCGCGGAGGCTTTCCAGAAGGCACGCGAGGCGCTTCTGAAGCTGCAGAACCCCGATGAGAAGGCCGACGCGGAGCTCACGCGCGACCGCACGCTCCTGATGGACGCGCTGGAAGCAAACATACCTGACAAGGTCTATTTCAAGGACACTCAGGGCCGCTTTCTTCACCTCAGCAACTCGCATCTGAAGGGCACGCACCTGAAATCCCTCGAGGATGCGATCGGAAAGACCGATTTCGACCTCTTTACGGAAGAACACGCGCGCGCCGCCTGGGAGGATGAGCAGCGCATCATCCGCACCGGCGAGCCGATCGTCAACAAGGAAGAAAAGGAAACCTGGCCGGACGGTCCCGATACCTGGGTCCTTACGACGAAAATGCCGCTGCGTGACAGGAATGGCGTTATCGTCGGGACATTCGGCATTTCCCATGACATCACGGAGCGAAAACGCACCGAAGAGGCACTGCGGACGAGCGAAGAGCGTTACCGCCTTCTCTTCAGCAGCATCAATGACGCAGTCTTTGTGCACAAGCTCACGCCGGAAGGGCTTCCCGGCCGGTTCACCGATGTCAACGACATCGCCTGTGAGCGGCTGGGCTACACGCGGGAGGAGCTCCTGCGGATGAGCCCGCTGGACATCGACTCCCCCGAGGGAGCGGCCGTTGCACCGGCCATGATGATCGCGCTGAAGGCGAACAAGTATGCCGTCTGGGAAGGCGCGCACGTGAGCAAGACAGGGCGCCGGATACCCGTGGAGATCAGCAACCACCTCTTCGACATGGCCGGGGAGCCCATGATTCTCTCCACGGTCCGTGACATCACCGGCCGCAAGCAGCTGGAGGACAACCTCGAACGGGAAAAGTCACTCCTGCTCACGCTCATAAACAACCTGCCCGACTATGTCTCGGTGAAAGACACAGAGAGCCGCTTCCTGATCACGAACACGGCGAACGCGCGTGTCATAGGCCTGGAGAGCCCGCAGGACGTCGTCGGCAAGACCGACCTCGACTTCTATCCCCCCGCGGAGGCCGCGCGCTACGTGGCCGACGAGCAGGCCATCATCCGGACCGGGACGGCACTGATCAACCAGGAAGAGGAGTCGTTCGACCGGGAAGGGAACAAGCGCTGGACGCTGACGATCAAGGCGCCCCTGCGCGACGCGCAGGGAAAGGTCATCGGCATCATCTGCACGGGGAGGGACATCACGGAGCGCAAGCTCGCGGAGGAGCGCATCCACGACCTCGCCCGGTTTCCCGACGAGAATCCGAACCCGGTCATCCGCGTCTCCCTGGACGGCACGATCCTGTACCAGAACCCGTCCAGCCGGGCGCTGCTGGCAACCTGGCTGGGCACACCGCCGCGCATCCCCGTCGCGCACATGCCCGAGCTCCGCCAGGCCTGGCAATCAGGCTCAAAGCACACGATCGAAGCGCGCGACGGCAAGAACGTCTTCGTGATCACGATCACCCCGATGGCAAGCCGCGGATACGTCAACCTCTACGGGAGGGACGTCACCGAGGAGCGATCGCTTTCAGAGAAGTTCCTCCAGGCCCAGAAGATGGAGGCGGTGGGAAGGCTCGCGGGAGGCATCGCCCACGACTTCAACAATCTCCTTACCGTCATCGGCGGCTACTGCGATCTCGCCCAGGAGGAGTTGCCCGACAAGAGTCCGGTCAAAGCCCAGGTGGACGAGATCTCACGGGCTGCCAGGCAGGCCGCGAATCTGACAAGTCAGCTCCTGGCCTTCAGCAGGAAGCAGGTCCTGATCCCCCGGGTCATCAACCCGGTCGGGCTCGTAAAGGCCCTGGAAAACATACTTGCGCGCCTCGTGGGGGAGGACATCGAGCTCAGGACTTTCCTCCCGCCAGAAACGGGGAACATCAAGGCCGACCCCGGCCAGATCGAGCAGGTGCTGATGA
>PMDT01000027.1:6084-26382 GCA_003154555.1 Spirochaetaceae bacterium | reverse complement strand
AGCGCAGGGACAATGAAGCGCACTCTTCTCATCATCGGACTTGTCTTCGTTCTGGGGCCTGCGCCTGCCTTTGCCCATCCGCACGTTTTCGTCAACAACCGCACAACCGTCATCTTCGATCAGGGCATGCTGCAGGGGATCAATTTCACGTGGACCTTCGACGAGATGTTCTCCAACATGATCCTGAGCGACTACGATCCGAGCCACACTTTCCAGTTCGATGCCGCGCGGACAAAGGCCCTGAAAGCAGGAGCCTTCGACAACCTGGAGAACTATCACTACTTCATCGCGATCATCGTCGGAAAAAGGGCGCTTGCCCACTTCACAATCGAGCAGTTCAGTCCGAGCGTCGCGGACCAGACCAAGCTCGTGTACAGTTTTTTCATCCCCCTGAAGATACCGGTCGAGCCGGCAGAAAAGAGCGTGCGCCTCACCGTCTATGACGACAGCTACTATGTCGCATTCGATCTCCTGCACCTGAGCGACGTGACCGTGAAAGCGGGCGCGGACGTCGCCTGTGACCTCGCGATTGAAAAGACAAAGGTGAAACCGCTGTGGCCCGGCCAATACATGCCCGATCAGCTCGTGATCACGTTCAAGAGGAGCCCATGAGGAGAACAGCCCTTGTCCTTGTCATCTTCATTCTCGCCGTCCCCTGCTTCGCCCAGGAGGGATCGAATCCATTCACGGCGAAAGACTCCGGTCAGCACACGGAGAGCTTCCTGCACGTCGTCACCTCCGGGTTTTCCGCGTTCCTTTTCAACGCAATGGCGCCCATCCAGAAGACTCTGAACGAGAGCCTCGCTTCGATCACGCGCTCCCTGCAGGGTTCACGGTCCCTTGCGGGGCTCCTCTTCGTCATGTTCGTATCACTGGTATACGGCATGTTCCATGCGGCCGGCCCCGGCCATGGCAAGACCATCGTCTCCTCGTTCTTCCTTGCCAACGACGCGAAGCTGCGCCATAGCATCGCGATAGGCTACATGATCGCCGTTGTGCATGCCCTGGCCGCTCTCGCCGTCGTGCTCATTCTCTACTATCTCATTAGAGGCTTATTTTCCGTCGGCATCGAGCAGGCCGATCACTACATCCAGCTTGCGACGTTCGGAATCATCGCCATTCTCGGCGCCGTCATGCTTGTTGGCCGCATACGCGGCAAAGCTCACCACCACCATCTCCACGCGGAGGAAGGCACCCGGAATCTCTCAATGAGGAGCCTGCTCGGAATCGCGGTGCCCGCCGGTGCGATCCCTTGCCCGGGTGCCGTTGCGGTGATCCTCTTCGCCCTGTCGCTGCATATGCTCGGTGTCAGCGTGCTTTCGGTGATAGCGATCTCCGTCGGCATGGGAACGACAATTGCCGTGACCGGCGCCATCGTCATTCTTGCCAAGCGAGGCGTCATGCTGGCCGCAACGGGAGGCCACGAGGAGCGGGGCTCGGTGCTGCGCAGGATCATCGAGATCGGCGGAGCCGCAATTCTCTTCCTGTTCGGCCTGGTGCTTTTCCTGGCTCAGTTTTGATGCCCGCACATCGCGGATGTCGGCTTTTCTTTCATGCCTCCGCCTGGGTCGCATATGCCCTGATTTCGGTCGCCGCAGCCGGAGCGGGCAATCGGATCATACCCGAGTTCTCGATCTCCCTGGATGACGCGCGGCAGATGACGGCCACGCTCCCGGCGGAGCTTCGCGTCGGCATCATGGCGCGGCCGGACAAATTCCTGCGCCTCATGGCGCAGGTGCTCGACCAGCCGCCGTACCTTTTCGTGCTGGTGGACAAGCTGCATGCCTTGAGCCCGGATTATGTTCCGCCGGATCTTGTCGCCCTGAAGGATTACCCAGTGCGAACGTCGTGGCCGCACCTCATGCTCAGAAAAGCAATCATACCGGCGGTGCTCGAGATGGTCGGGGCGGCGAAGAAGGAGGGAGTGATCATTACTTTTTCTTCCACATATCGTTCCTATGACTACCAGCAAGGAGTCTACGACCGCGAAGTGAAAATGTACGGCAAAGAGATCGCAGACCGGGAATCCGCCCACCCCGGCCTTTCACAGCACCAGCTGGGCACGGCGATTGATTTCGGCACGATCAGCGACGGCTATGAGAAGACGCGGGAGGGAGCGTGGGTCGCCGCACATGCATGGCAATATGGCTTTACTCTGTCCTACCCTGCGGCCTATGAGCAGGTCACCGGCTACCGCTATGAGAGCTGGCACTATCGCTACCTCACCCGACCAGGCGCGCTCATGCAGCGGCAGTTTTTCGGCGATGTGCAGCAATACTTCCTGGAGTTTCTCAACCAACATCGGCCAGCCCTTGAGCAGATGCGGACCGGCAAAAACTGAAGCGACGTCCAAAGGCCGCGAGCGCCGCTTCAGAGGCGGGAGGACCGCCGTGCGGTTCATCCGCCACGGCAATCCCTGCACAACCCGAAAAACGTGATGGCATGATCCTGGATCGAGAAGCCCTGCTGGCGTTCGATGGCGGCAATCTGCTCGTCTTCCAGGCAGAAGTCCAGCTCGACGACGCGATGGCATTTCGTGCAGGCAAGATGGTGATGATGACTGTCGCTTCCGCAGAGACGGAAAAAATGCGTCCCATCGACGAAATCGATTCGATCCAGCACCTTCATGTGCACGAGCTTTTCCATGGATCGGTAGACCGTGGCGCGCCCGATATGCGGGTTCGATCTGTGCAGCCTTTTGATGAGATCCTCCGCGGAGAACACGGCGCCGGACTTCCCCAGACGGATCAGGCTCCGCGCAATGTCCTGGCGCGGCTGCGTGCTGCGTTCGCTGAACTCCTCGAAGGCCGTTGTGACTCTTTTTTCAACATCCATCTGGCAACCCACTTTCCCTGATTTGCCCGCCATTTTCGCCCCAGGAGAAGTCCTCACCTGATTCTCCCGTTGCTTCGCACTTCGCGATCCAGGTCGACCGGTTGGGCCCGGCGGGGGCGACGCCCGCGTCGTCCCGCGATCGTGGCGACCGCGTAGACGAGGGCCGCGAGCGCCGAGATCGAAAAGCCGATCGGCGGGTGGCGCCAGGGACCGATGAACGACGCGAGCAACCCCACCCACATGATGAGAATACCGAGTCCGGCAGAAAGCAGAATCGAGCGCAGGGGCCGGTCCGTGAGCGCGACCGCTGCCGCAGCCGGAGCGATCAACAGGGCGGAAGCAAGCAGCACGCCCACGACAAAGGTGCACGCCGCGGCCGCGAGTGCGAGCACGAGGAGGAACACGACCGAGAGAGCGCGGACAGGAACCCCCCGCGCGTGTGCCGCCGACGGATCGATCGAAGCAAAGAGCAGCGGCCTGGAGACGGCCACGAGAGCCACGAGCGCGACCGCCCCGCACGCCAACATCCTGTAAAGGTCCGCGGGCTGCACGCTGAGGATCGAGCCGAACAGGATCGATACACCCGCATTCGAATGGGACGCGCTGCTGCGCGTGTAGATGCTGAGGAACAGCACCCCGAGACCCAGGGCAAAGCTGAGCACCATTCCGATCTCCACGTGTCGTCCCCGCGCGCGGTCGCCCAGCGCGCCAAGGCCCAGGGCCGAAAGCAGGGAGAAAGCGATCATCCCGATGAGCGGGGACTGGCCGAGCAGGGATGCGCCGGTAGCGCCGGCAAAACAGATGTCCATGAAGGCTTCTGCTGCGAATGCCTGGACGCGCAGGATGAGGAAATAGCCCACCACACCGGCCATTGCGGCGGCAGCAGTGCCTCCCAGGAGGGCGTTTCGAAAGATGTCCGACGACAGGAGGTCGAGCATCACGCCGCCTCCCGACCCATCGGCGACAGGAGACGAACGGGGAGATACACGAGGAAAGAGAGCGTTGCGATGAAGAAGCTCACGGGCAATCGGCCGCTGGCCGCGGCGAGCAGGATGCCCAGCCACACGTAGCACAGCCCGAGGCCGATCGAGACAAGGATCGCCGCGAGCGGACCCTTCACAAGACGGGTGGCAGCAGCCGCGGGACCAACGAGCAGTGTGAAGACGAGCAAAGCGCCCATGACCTGTATGGACAGGGAAACCGTCACGGCAATGACTGCCATGAAGAGGACGGAGAGGAGCTTCACGGGCACGCCGCGGGCCTCGGCGGCGGGAGGATCAAATGTGCTGAACAAAAGCGGCCGGTAAAGAAATGCCATCACAACGAGGATGATCCCGCTTGTCACCGCGGTCAGGGTCACAGCCTGGGCGCTTATTCCCAGAATGTTGCCGAAAAGGATCCCATACACGCGCGCGGCATACCCGGAGTACAAGGCAAGGAACAGGAGCCCCAGCCCGAGGGCAAAGGTCATCACGACGCCGATGGAGACGTCCCGCTCGCGGATGTCCTTCCCGATGAAACCCACCGCCACCCCCGCGGCGATTGTAAAGGCGAAAAGTCCATAGACAGGCTCGATGCCAAGAAGAACAGCCCCGGCGGCGCCCGCAAAACCGATGTTGGGCAGGGCATGGCCGGCGAACGTCAATCCGCGGGAGACCAGGAAATATCCGCCCACCGCGGCGACGACCGCCGCAAACGACGCGGCGAGGACCGCGTGGACGATGAAAGGCAGCCGCAAAACATCGAGCATCTCAGATCTCCGCGCCCACGACGAAGACCCGACCGAGCGCCTGGACCACTTCCACGGGGGACCCGTAGAGCGCGCTGAGACATTCCCGGGTGATCACCTCCTGCGGCGTCCCGATTGCACTTCTGCCGCCGGCCAGGTACAGCACACGGTCCACGGCGGGAAGCAGGGGATTGATGTCGTGCGTGACAAACACCACCGCAACCCCGCGCGAGCGGCAGATCCGCCTGACCAGGGCAATGATTTCCTGCTCCCACGAAATGTCGAGGCTGGCAAGCGGTTCATCCAGCAGAAGGAGCAGGGGATCGGTCAGCAGCGCCTGCGCGATGAGGAGCCGCTGCCGCTCCCCTCCTGAAAGGCGTCCAATGGGCTGATCGGCCAGCTCAACCGCGTCCACTTCCTGCAACACCTGGTCGATGCGTGCGCGTCGGGCACGGCTCGGCCAGCCCGGGCCCCACAGGTGGCCGTCCAGCCCGAAGCGGACCACCTCGCGGCCTCGAAGCGTCATGTCCGATTCGATGGCGCGGAACTGGGGCACGTACCCGATGCGGGCGTTTCCCTTCCCCGGCGCTCCTCCCAGGACGTTCACCCGTCCCGCCGCTGGGCGGATGAGACCGAGCAGGACCTTCAGCAGAGTGCTCTTGCCCGCGCCATTGGGGCCGAGGACGGCGATGAACTCGCCCGCCCCAATCGTGAGGCTCATGTCGTCCTGGATGGTTTTGCCGCCCAGGATCAACCGCACCCCCGTGAGGGAGACAACAGGTGAGAGAGCCGGCTGCGCCTCGTCTCCCATGGCTTCCTATTTCCCCAGGGCCTGGTCGAGAGCCGTGAGCTGGCTCAGCATCCAGTCTTGATAGTTCAGCGCGGACGGCATGGTTTCGGTGACCGGCACCACCGGGATGCCTGCCGCTTTCGCTTCGTCCTGAAGCTTGGTCGTGACGGGCGATATCGTCTGCTCGTTGTAGATCAGCGCCGTGATCCGTTTGCCTTTAACCTGGTTCTCTGCGACCACGACCGTATCGGCGGGTGGATCGTTGCCCTCCGCGACGGCCTTCTGGAACTCAAACGGCGTGAGCACGGACAGCCCGAGCGGTACAGCCTGGTAGAGAAAAATCGTTTCCGTCAGGCCGACGGGTGTTCCCTGGCGCTTCTGCCTGATCTGTGCGATCTTCTGGCGCACGCGCGAGAGGGAGTCACGAAAGGTCTGGAGATTCGCAGCAAAAAGGGTCTTGTCTCCGGGGTCCAGCCTGCTCAGACTGTCGGTCACCACCTGGGCGATTGCCTGGACATTGTCCACGTTGTACCACACGTGCTCATTGTCGGGCAGTTTCGTCAGCGCGATATCGAAGCCCTTGAGGAGCACACGCTTTGCATTGGGCGACGCCGACAGGAGCTTGTCCATCCAATCGTCGTAGCCCCCGCTGTTTTCGATGACGAGATCCGCCGCGGCGATGGCCTTCGCGTCATCGACGCTCGACTCGTACTCGTGCGGGTCAACATTGGGGTCCGACAGAATGCTCATGACGTTCACTTTCACCCCTCCGAGCTGCGTCACGATATTCCCATAGAAGTTCTCAGCAGCAACGACGTTGATGCCCCTGGGGGCGGCGCCCGCTGATGCGATCGGTATGAGAAAGGCAACCAGCGCGGCAAAAAGCGCCCCGCGCAGCGTGTGATTCATTGCAACCTCCCCGGAAAGATAATTGATTTCCCGTCTCAATGCAAATGAGACGGACTATCTGTAAAGAGTAGTCGCTGACGATGCACAGGAAAACCCCGGTCTTTCGGGGTCAAGGGAGATCACGAATCTGCTGGACGCCACGCGTTGAAAGAACGTCCCCCCATCGCCGGAGCGCCGTTATGGAGGTACATTTCATGATATGAAAGTTGCAATTGCATTTGTCGCGGAATACCTGTTTGTCGCCGTCGTCGTGCTCGAATTACTCTACCTTGCCGTCTACCGCCGCACGCGCTGGAAAGAGCTGCTGACCGCCTTGATTGCATTCGGGTCGGTATGGGCCTGGACCAACCGCAAGCGCGGCATCCAGGGGCCGGGCACCCAGGTATGAAAACCCTGACCGTGCGGGCGTGTGTCTGTTTCATATTCCTGGCAGCCATGGCGGCTTCTGCGCAGGTCGCGGACCTTTTCGATCTCGTGCGGACCGGCACGCCGCAGGCAGTTCAGAAGGCGATCGATGCCGGGGCGAATGTCAATGCGCGAAACAGGGATGGCGTCAGTGTCCTGATGGTCGCAGCGGCGAAAAGCCTGAACCCCGATCTCATTGCGGTGCTCCTCAAAGACGGCGCCGACGTCACGGCACGCGATTCGAACGGCTGGACCGCCCTGATGTATGCGGCGGCAGGCAGGACGGACGCGCGCGCGATATCGCTGCTCCTGAAAGCCGGCGAAAGCACCGCGGAAAAGGACAGGTTTCTCACAACACCGCTCATGATCGCCGCGGCGTACAATACGAACCCGGGTGCAATCAAAATGCTTCTGGGATCAGGAGCCGACCTGAAGGCAGTCGACAGCAACGGCCTGACTGCCCTCATGCACGCGGCAAAGTTTAATCAGAACCCGGACGTCATTTCCGCCCTTCTCAGCGCGGGGGCAGACGTCAAGGCGCGGACAGCGGACGGATGGACCGCCCTGCTTTTTGCAGCGGGAAGGAACCAGAATCTGAAGGTGCTCGCTGCGCTCTTGAAAGGCGGAGCAGATCTTGAAGCGGCCGATGCAGATGGATCGACGCCGCTGATGATTGCCGCTGAGCTCAATCCAAACCCGCAGGTCGCAGCCTCGCTGATCTCAGCAGGTGCCCGGGTGGCAACGAAAGACAACCAGGGCAGAACGGCATTTGACTACGCGCAGCGCAATCCTGGATTGAGGGGAACTGCCGTTTACCAGAAGCTCAGCGAATCGCGCTGAGCAAATGCCGTAAGCTCACGGCCGGCCATGCGCAGCCTCTGACCATTCAGGGATAGATCTGGCGCCACGCTTGCGGAGATCCTTCCGGGACAATCGCCGGGTCGTGAAACGTAAAAAGAGACGTGTCGGGGTCGGCGGAAAAGGCGTTGAAGTCCTGCAGGGCTTTCATGTTCCTGGCAGGGTCGACGTACGTCCCCACACCTCGCAGCTTCTGCCAGTTCTCGGGGAGATACGCTTCATCCCCTGTCAAAATGATCGTGCGATCGTCCAGGTTCAGCCTTATGTAGCATGAGCCGGGGGCATGGCCTTCCACGGGAATGACTTCCATGAAAGGAAACGGCTTGATCGGCCCCGTGAAGAGGGAGAGCGTGACTTTCTTTTTCATTGCGTTTGCAAGCGCGACAGAGAACGGCCCATTCAGGAAGCTCTGCCACGCGTTGGCGTGAATCCAGAGCGTGGCATTCGGAAACCTGTCGATGTTGCCGATGTGGTCGAAATGCGCGTGGGTCGCAACGATATCCGTCACCGCCTCGGGCTGCACGCCGATCTCCTCCAGCAGCTCGACCGGGTCCTGGAGCCTGACCCCGAATCTCTTTGCCATCCCGGGATCGGAGAAACCGCAGTCGATGAGGACCACACGCGTCGAGGTGCGCAGGAGATAGAAAAGCCAGTGGAACTCGATCGGCGACCGCGCCGTATCGTCGATGAAGATGTATTCGCTGGAATAGTACGACATGCCATAGCGCACGGCGGTGAGCGTGATATCCTGGGAAAATACGCCGCCCGCTGCCAGCGACAAAAGCGCGACCAATGCTGTTCTCATATCCTGTCGGATAGAAGATACCAGTTTGCCAGAGTTGTCGGTAGGGCCGCCTCCCGGTAGGGCCGCCTCCTTGATACGGGGAACAGCTCCGCGTATGCTCACGGGGTGAAGTCTTCCTTCCGCTACTTCCTCTGGGGGCTCGTTGGCGCCGTCATCTTTCTCGCCGTGATCCTGCTCGTCCTGCACTTCCAGCCGACGAGTGTCGCCGCGCAGGTCGAGTCGAGGGCACGGCGCGAGGAGGACGTCAACCAGATGCGCTTCCATTTGGCGTCGGCGACGGAGGCTGAAAAGAGCGCCGTGCTCGCAACGACCGACAAGGATTCGCAGGTTTTTGCGGACCAGGCGCGTGCGGAAACGGCAACGGTGGAGAGCCTTCGTGCGGATTTCGAAGCCCTTGCCCAGACGGGCAAGGAGAGGGACCTGCTCGCAGAATTCTCAAAGGCCTTCACCGAGTTCCAGCAGATCGACGCGCAGCTCCTGGACCTCGCCGTCAAGAATACGAACCTGAAGGCGACCGCGCTGACATTTGGACCCGCCGCCGCGGCAATCGATGACATGGATGCGGCGCTTATGCGCCTGATAGCGCAAGGCGAAAGCTCCGCCTCGCCAAACGCCCGACAGGTAATGTTGCTCGCCGCGGGCGCGCAAGCCGGTGCGCGGCGAATCCAGGTTCTCCTGCCTCCTCATATCGCCGAGGAGAGCGACAGTAAAATGGATGAGCTCGAGGCACGGATGGCGGCGGAAGACCAGCAGGTCCGGAAGGACTTGAAAGAGCTCGCGAACCTTCTCCCTTCGAACACGGACCTTGGAGCCGCGGCGGCTCGCTATGCCACGTTTTCAGAGTTGCGGAAAGAAATCCTCGCCCTCTCGCGCGCCAACACGAATGTGAGGTCGCTCACGATCTCCCTGAACGAGAAGCGAACGGTGACCGCCCTCTGCCAGGACACTCTCTCTGCGCTTGAGAAAACCATCGAGGACGAATCCATCCCCGGCGAAAATGTGATAAACCCGCGATAGGGAAAGCCCAGCGAGCTTTCGCGCGCAGGCGCGTTCCCGACATTTCCGTATCTTTCGGCGGCGTCTTTCTACAGATTTGTAGGTAATTCGCGAACACCAGGCCAGCACACGCTCCGCGCGTCTCACGCTTTTGCCGCGCGGCGAGCGAAACGCCCACCACATGGCACGAATCATGACATGGCACGGGAATTGCTGAATATAAAAGCATTCGAATCCTGCCAAGGAGTGATTGATGCCACAGATAAACAGCGGCGATACGGCGTGGATGCTCGCCTCGACGGCTCTCGTCATGGCGATGACGGCACCGGGCCTGGCGATGTTCTACGGCGGGCTTGTGCGGCGCAAGAATGTCCTTTCCACGATGATGCACTCGTTTTTCATTCTCTGCATGATCAGCGTCCAGTGGGTGCTCTGGGGGTACAGCCTCTCCTTCGGCCCGGACGTCGGGCATGTCATCGGGAACCTCTCCTGGATTGGCTTGAAGGGTGTCGGATTGGCGCCCAACCCGGACTACGCTGCCACGATCCCGCACCAGCTCTTCATGGTCTACCAGATGATGTTCGCGGTCATCACGCCCGCGCTCATCAGTGGTGCGTTCGCCGAGAGGCTGAAATTCTCGACATTCGCTGTCTTCAGCCTGCTCTGGGCAACGATCGTCTACGATCCGATCGCGCACTGGGTGTGGGCCAAGGATGGCTGGTTGCACAATCTCGGCGCGCTGGACTTCGCCGGGGGAACGGTCGTCCACGTCTCCTCGGGCATCTCGGCGCTCGTCTTTGCGCTCGTTCTGGGCAAGCGAAAGAACTTCCCGCGGATCGCCCCGCCGCCGCACGACATGACGCTGACGCTCGTCGGTGCCGCGCTGCTCTGGTTCGGCTGGTTCGGGTTCAACGCCGGCAGCGCCCTGGCCGCCAACGGGCTCGCCGTGAGCGCCTTCATCAACACGAATACGGCGGCGGCCATGGCGGCACTCGCATGGCTCCTGATCGAATGGATCGTCGCAAAGAAACCGACCGTGCTGGGTGCGGCGACCGGCGCCGTGGCCGGCCTGGTCGCGATCACTCCCGCCGCGGGATTCGTTACCCCCATGGGCGCAATCGCCATCGGCATCATTGTGGCGGCGGTGTGCTATATCGCGGTGACCGTCATCAAGACCCGGCTCGGCTATGACGACGCACTGGATGCCTTTGGCGTGCACGGCGTCGGCGGGACGGTCGGTGCGCTTCTCACAGGGGTATTTGCAACCAGGCTCATCAACGCGGGCGGCGCGGACGGGTGGATCTACGGCAATTTCCGCCAGGTCGGGATCCAGGCCGTCGCGGTCGGCGCAGTGATCGCCTACGCCGTGGCGGTGACGTTGATCCTCACGAAAGTCCTGGACCGGGTGATGGGCCTGCGGGTGCGCGCGGAAGACGAGGCGATGGGCCTCGACAACACGCAGCACAAAGAGAGCGCCTACACCCTCATCGACTGAGCGCGCAAAACCGGAGGAAGCAATGAAACTGATCATCGCCATCATTCAGCAGCATAAGCTCGACGACGTCATGCACGAGCTGGACGAGAAGGAGATCTACCTCAAGACAGTGACGAACGTCCTGGGGTGCGGTCGCCAGAAGGGCGTGACGGAAATCTATCGCGGCGTAAAGGAAGTCGGCACGCTTCTGAAAAAGACGCGGCTGGAGATCGCCGTCAATGACGAGTACCTGCAGGCCGCCGTGGACGCCATCGTGAAGGGCGCGCGGACGGGGAATATCGGAGACGGCAAGATATTCGTCCTCCCGATGGAAGACTGCATCCGCATCAGGAGCGGCGAAACGGGCAAGGTCGCAATCGGTTGAGGGGGGACGGCGCGGCGGGCGGAACCGTCACGCCGCGCACTGTTCCCGGGAACGCCGTCAGCCTTCGGCGACAAATACCGTCTTGGGCTGCATGTACTTGGTGATGCCGGCACCGCCGATGCCGCTCTTCTTCCACCCCACTCCCGCAGATTCGACCATCGCCTTGCTGTAGTACGTGTTGATATAGATCTGCCCCGCCCGCAGCTTGCGCGCCACCCGGTGCGCCCGCGCGACGTCGCGGGTGAAGACTGCGCCGGCGAGCCCGTACTCCACGTCGTTGGCAATGCGGACTGCCTCCGCCTCATCCGTGAATGTCAGCACGGACAGCACGGGGCCGAAGATCTCTTCGCGTGCGATCCGCATGGTCGGCTTCACCGCGTCGAAAATCGTGGGGGAGACGAAATTGCCCCGCGCGAGCTCCGCTGCCGCGGGCACGCCCCCGCCCACGACGCAGCGGGCGCCCTCGGCGCGCGCTGATTCGATGTAGCCGAGCACCTTCTCCTGCTGGCGTCGGTTGATGAGGGGTCCGATCTCGCTCGTCGCTTCGGTCGAGCAGCCGATCTTCATGGCCCCCGCTTTTGCCGCGAGGCGCTTCACGAACTCGTCGTGAATGGATTTCTGAAGAAGCAGCCGGGAGCCCGAGACGCAGATCTCCCCCTGGTTGCTGAACGCGGCGTCCCGGGCCTGATCCACCGCGCTGTCGATGTCGGCGTCTTCAAAGACGATATTGGGGTTCTTGCCGCCGAGCTCCAGCGCGAGCTTCTTGATGCCCTTGCTGGCGATCTCCATGACGCGCGACCCGGTCGCCGTCGAGCCGGTCACCGAAATCATGTCGACACCGGGATGCCGGGCGAGCTCTTCGCCCACCACGCCGCCCGGACCGGTGACGAGGTTGACCACCCCGGGAGGAAATCCCGCTTCCTCGAATGCCTTGACGGCTTCCACGAGCGCAAGGGATGCATCGGAAGGAGGCTTGATAATCACGGTGTTCCCCGCCGCAAGGATGCCTGCCACCTTCTGGAGGCCCATCATGAGGGGCCCGTTCCAGGGGAGTATCTCCAGCACGACGCCGACCGGCTGCCACAGCCGATAATTCCAGAATCCCGGCACCGCCGTTTCGGTGATCTCCCCGTGCACGTCCCGCGCCTTGCCGCAGTAGTAGCGCAGCGCGTCGATGCCCTGAGGGACGTCGAAATGCAGCGCCTGCATGATGACTTTCCCGGTATCGAGGGCTTCCAGGTACGCAAGCTGCTCGAGTCTCCGTTCGATGATGTCGGCGGTCTTTCCCAGCAGGATGCCGCGGTCGCGCGCCGTGAGCGTCCCCCACGGTCCTTCGTCGAAAGCGCGGCGCGCGGCGCGCACGGCGGCTTCAACTTCAGGCGCGCCCGCCTGCGAGATGGAGGCGATCACGTCGTTCGTGTTCGGATCGAGCACGGGGAATGTCTCTCCCCCCTGTGATGTCACCCAGGCGCCATCGATGAACATGGGGTACGGATCCCGCCGCAGCGGATACTTGTCTTTGAACATGGCGACCCTCCTTTGAGAATGAAAGCGCAGCGTGGTCAGACCAGATCAGGAATCGTAACTCATGGAAATGCGCCCTGTCAACATTTTTCGCTGAGAACAGCGTCAAATTGTCCCGGAAGACGCGGTCTGACCAGAAGCGACCATCCGTTCCATGTTGACATGTGCATCGACCGATCCTATCATCGAACCTGGAAGCTGATGGGATCTGGTGGTCTCCACGGTCTTCAAAACCGTTGGCTGCAAATATTGCAGCGGCAGGTTCGATTCCTGCCTCTTCCGTGAGCGGGAACGAAAACATGACGAATGACCTTTTCAAGACACTGCCGCAGGTGGAACGTATCCTCGAGGACCCGGGCATTGCCGCCTGGTACCCCGCGCTCAGCCGTCCGCTCGTGGCGCATGTCGCCGCGGACACGCTCGCCATCATCCGCGAGGAGATCCGTGAAAAGGGCGTGGCGCCGGAAGAGGCCGACATCCTCTCGAGAATTGACGGTGCCTGCAGGCGCCTTGCGTCGCGCCGCATCTGCAAGGTGATCAACGCCACGGGCATCATCCTGCACACGAACATGGGCCGTGCGCCGCTCCCGGCTACCGCCTGGGAGGCCGTCGCCCCCACGAACACCGGCTATTCGAATCTCGAGCTCGACCTGGAGACCGGCAAGCGGGGCAGGAGAAACGGGATCTGCCCTGACCTCCTCCGCCTGCTCACGGGCTGCGAAGATGCACTGATTGTCAACAACAATGCGGCGGCGATCCTGCTCGTCCTTTCCGCGCTTGCAAAGGGAAAAGAGGTCATCGTTTCCCGCGGAGAGCAGGTCCAGATCGGCGGCGGCTTTCGCATCCCCGAGATCCTCGCCCTGTCGGGTGCAAAGCTCGTCGAGGTCGGCACGACGAATATCACGACGGTCGCGGACTACACGCGTGCCGTCACGGATGAAACCGCGATGGTGCTCATCGTGCATACGTCCAATTTCCGCATCCGCGGCTTCACCGACAGACCGCGCCTGGCCGAGCTCAGCGCGGCCCTCCCGCCTGCGGTCCTGCTCGCCGTCGACCAGGGATCAGGCACGACGTCGGAAAGACTGAGCGGTGAGACGCGCGTTTCCACCCTGTTCAAGGACGGCGCGCACCTGGTCTGCTTTTCCGGAGACAAGATACTCGGCGGACCCCAGGCGGGCATCGTCGCGGGAAAGGCCGGGATCGTGCGCACGCTTTCCGCCCACCCGCTCCAGCGCGCGTTGCGGCCGGGGAAATCGGTCTATTCGCTCCTGGAGCAGTGCCTCGTTGAACGCCTCAACGGCTCGGCGACCGGCTACGCGGAGAAGGTGCTGTCAGTGACCCACGCCGAGCTCGCACGGATGGGAAGGCGGATCCTGAAAGGCATTCCCCACGAAAAGGCGCGACTGGTCGACGCGCAGATCGCGACGGGCGGCGGGAGTTCCCCCGACGAGTACCGCCCGTCCCTCTCGATAGAGATCACCCCGGAAGGTCGGCCCGAGGATCTGCTGAGGTCACTCCGGGAGCTCCCGACGCCCATCATCGGCGTCATCGCAGGCGATGCAGTACGGCTCTATCTCGCCACGATGCACGGGGAAAATGAGCGCGCCATCGCCGAATCCCTCCGCGCGCTCCTGGCAGGCTGACGCCCGTGCACGTCATCGGAACCTCGGGCCATGTCGACCACGGCAAGACCACCTTGATCGAGGCCCTCACGGGAATCAACCCGGACCGCCTGCCGGAGGAAAAGGCCCGGGGCATGACCATCGACCTGGGCTTCGCGTGGTTTGCCGCGCCGGACGGTGAGGCTATCGGCGTCATCGATGTGCCGGGGCACGAGCGTTTCATCCGCAACATGGTGGCCGGCGCATGGAGCCTCGATTGCGCGCTGCTGCTGGTTGCGGCGGACGACGGCTGGATGCAGCAGACGCAGGACCACGCAGTCGTGCTCGCCGCGATGGGGGTGGCGTCGGTGATCCTCGTCGTCACGAAGATCGATGCGGCGAGCCCGGCGCGCGTGGATGAGGTGCGCCGGGACGCCCTTGCGCGGTGCGCACGCATCTTCGGGTTCACGCCGCCCGCGGTGGACGTCGCGGCGCTCACCGGACGGAACATCGATGCGCTGAAACAGACGATCGTTTCCGTGGTCGCAGGTCTCGACGACCGGAAAGGCGAACCTCGCTTCCCCTTCCTCTACGTCGACAGGGTGTTCTCCATCAAGGGATCGGGTCTCGTCGTGACGGGCAGCCTCAAGGGCGCGCCGTGCCGAAAGGATGACGAGCTGCTGCTCCTCCCCCAGCAGGAACCGGTGCGCATCCGCGGGCTTCAGACCTACAACAAGGCCGTCGACGTTGCAACCCCGACGTCCCGGGTCGCGCTGAATCTGCCGAAGACCCGCGGCGAGATCGCGCGCGGCAACTGCCTCACCGTGGCCGGGGCCCCGTTCTCCTGCGAAAGGCAGATGGTCGCGCGGATCGTGCCCGTGGTGCAGGACCAGAAGGAGGAACAGCCGGTCATCCGCAATCACGCCGAGGTGGAAGTGGCGCTGGGCACCGGTCACCAGATCGCGCTGCTTCACTTCATGGACGATCGGCGGTTTGCGCGCCTGGAGCTGCGCGAGCCCCTGCCCGCGCTCTGGAACCAGCCGCTGCTCCTGATCCGGCACGGCGGCAGCATGATACTCGGGACGGGACACGTGCTGTGGTTCGGCGAGGTGCCGCGGGAGGACCGCCGGCGGCTCACGGGTGTGCTCGCCTCCCTTCCCGAGCCCGTCGGCGGCGCGGAGGATGAGCTGCTCCTGGAGCTCCGATTCCACGGACTGCTGAGGCTCGCGGACGCCCCTCCTCCAAAGGTCAGGGAAGAAAGCATTGTCCGGGATCACTGGGCATTTCACATTCCGTGGCTGGAGAAGCTTTCGACGACGATCGCGAATCTTGCCGCGCAACCTGCCGGCATCTCAGCAGGTGAGATCGAAGGAAAGCTGCGCATCGACGCAGAGGCGTTGAAGAGCATTCTTTTGCTGCTCGTGGAACGGACAACAATTCGGCTGACCGGCTCCCTCTATTTCTCGGGGTCGGCCGGGGAGAAGCAGGGACTCTCCCCGCTTGCGACGAAAATCCTGGCCGAGATCGAAAGCGCGGGGAAGGCAGGCATCGATTCAACCAGGACCGGGATTGAAGGCGGGCAGAAGGAATTGAAGACGCTGATCCGCCTCGGTCTCGTCGTGCCGCTGGAAGGCGGGATCTGTCTCAGCCGCACCATATACGATTCACTGGCGTATGAGATCACCCGGGGCAGAAGCGTCGGCGAGCGCTTCTCGATTCCCGAGGCAAAAGAACGGACCGGCCTGTCGCGCAAGTACATGATCCCCCTTCTCAACCGGATGGAGAAGGACGGCCTGCTCAAGCGCGACGGCGATGTCCGCATCACCCTCGCTCTTGTGCAGGCTCCTCCGCGCTGAGCCGTTCAGCCTCCTGCTTCATGGTCGGCGCGGGCCCCTGCCGCGGGCCCCACCGCGAGTTTCGCAAAGACGGATCGCAGTCCCTTGTAGGACTCCCGATACAGGCAGAAAAGCTCGTCGTACACGCGTCCCCTGCCGGCGTCCGGCTCAAAAACCGCGCCCATCGTCACGATGGCATCGGCCGCGGCGGCAATCGATGCGTGCTCCCCCAGGCCGAACAGCGCGATGCACGCGTCACCGGCAAGGTCGGAGTCTTCCTGCGCAGGCACCAGGATGCGTCGCCCCGTGACGTCCGCCTTGATCTGGTTCCAGGTGGCGCTGCGCGAGGGGCTGCCGCTGATGCGCAGATCGCGTACCGACATCCCGGCCTCCTCCATCGTTTCGACGACGTCGCGTATCGCGTACGCCACCGACTCGACGACGGCGCGTGTCATATCCCGCCTGCGGTGGTTGAGCGTGAGGCCAATGAAGGCGCCTCGCGCGCAGGGATCCCAGATCGGGGTCCTTTCTCCGGCGAGATAGGGCAGGAAAAGGAGGCGATTCGATCCCGGCGGGATCAGCGCAATGTCGTCGATGAAGTCACCGTAGCTCATCGCGGCCTTGCCCGTCGCGTCCTTGAACCACTGCAGCGCTTTGCCGGATGTGGAGATGAAGCCCGACACATTGTAGCAGCCCTCGGCAAGGTGGCTGACGCACATGAGACGGGGATCCCTCGTCTCCGTCCGCGAGCAGAGATTGATGCCTTCTGATGTGCCGGATCTGAGGCACGCCCTGCCGGGGACCACGGCCGCAGTTCCGAGCAGGGAGACGATGTAGTCGGGAGCGCCGGCAAAGACGGGAATGCCGCGCGGAACGCCCGTCGCCCCCGCCCCGGCTTCGGTCACAGACCCGACCAGGGAGCCTGTCGCGGCGAAAGGTGGAAACTTGCAGGGGTCCATCCCGAGCATGCGGACCGTTTCGGCGTCCCACATGATGGAGCGCGTATACTGCGGGGTCGGCAGAAATGTGACGGAAGATCCGGTGAGGATGAAGGTGACGTACTCGGGACAGGAAAAGAACCAGCGCGCGCGGGCGTAGATTTCCGGCTCGTTGCGCTGCAGCCACAGCGCCTTGGGGAGAAAGAAAGAGGCGTCGGTCGATGTCCCGCGCTTTTCCGTAATGAGGCGCGCCTCCTCCACGCTGCGGCGGTCCATCCAGGTGATCGCGCGCGCAAGGGGAACGCCAGCCGCATCCGCGGCAACGAGCGTCGGGCTGTTGCCGCTCACCACCATGGCTTCCACCGCGCCCGCGCCCGGAAGGCCGAGTCTCTCCGTCAATTGCCGAAGCGCCTCGATCCACAGGCGGGCGTCGACTTCATGACGGATCGGATCCGGATGCCGGAAGAGCGCAACGGGATATTCCGCCCGGGACTTCATGGCCCCGCTCTTCTCAAAGAGCGCCGCCTTCACCAGCGAGGTGCCGATGTCCACGGCGAGTATCATCAGCAGCAATTCTCAGTATGGTGACTGAATGACGCAGTTCTCATTTTGTCCTATGATATACGGCCTTTTTCAAAGTATGCATGCCCCGTTCCAGACCTCAGGAAGGTCCAAAATGAGAACTGCTGATCATCAGGCCCGGTGCTCCAGGAGGACGCGATAGGTGTCCTGCGTCATGGCGGCCTTGATGCCGTCCTCGAGATCTGAGAAGCCTACAGTCCGGCTGATGAGGGGCTTCACATTCACCTTGCCGAATGAGAGCAGCCGGACGGACTGGAGATAATCCTCCTCCATTCTCCCTTCGTTTCCGGTGATAGTGAGCTCATTCCTGTGCAGCGTATTCGCGTCGACGGGCAGGGCAGGCTTGTCCGGGTAGGAAGTGTAGATGTTCACCCTCCCGTTCTTACGCACGGAGGCGAATGCCCCGTTGAGGGCGGCATGCGCGGCGCTCGTGACGACGCACGCGTCCACGCCCCGTCCCTCGGTATGCTCCTTGAGGATGGCAACGAGGTCTTCGCTCGTGGGATCGATCGTGAGGAAGGCTCCCATCTTCTTCGCCAGGGCAAGGCGCGCCTTGTCGGGATCAGAGACGAAGACACGGGCGCCCATGCAGAGAGCAATTTGTAAATGCATCTGTCCCATCGGTCCCGCGCCGACGACCAGCAGGTCCTCTGACAGGCGGAGGCCCACTTTCTTCAGCGACCTGATGCAGCAGGACAAGGGCTCGGAAAAAGCAGCCTCGGGGAATGAGAGGGAGTCGGCGAGAACATAGGCCTGGGTTGCCTTCACCGCGCGGTACTCGGCAAAACCTCCCAGCACCTTCTGGCCCGGCTTCAGCCTGTTCTGGCACATATTCGATTGCCCGGTGCGGCAGTAGTAGCATTCCCCGCAGCGAACGACGAGATCCAGTGCCACGCGGGTGCCGACCTTGAAGTCTCCAAGGACCTCGGCGCCGACTTCGACGACCTCACCTGCGGCCTCGTGGCCCGGGATGATCGGATAGTGGATGACCATCGCACCCGTGTAGAGACGCTGCTCCAGCGTACAGATCCCGCAGTTGGAAAGCTTCACCAGGAGCTCGTTCGGGCCAATGACGGGCATGGGAACCTCTTGAATCCCGATCTTCTGCGGTCCCGTGAGCACCATTGCCTTCATTGTGTCGCCCTCCTTCGTGGTATTCTGGTCAGACCACGAAAAAGATCGTATAGCGTTATTGTCGGCCCTGTCAAGGATATTCCGAAATACCGGCAATTCCCGCGCAAAATGGCATGAGAGCTGTCGCAAGAAGCTCATTGCCACGCTGACGCGATGAAACACAACTGGTCTGACCAGAAATGTTCTGCGGGCCTACGCCTCCTGGCGCTGGGCGTCTTTCATCATGAAATTCGCGACAAGCAGCGCGAATACCACGGCCGCACAGAAGAAGTATGAATAATGAATGCCCCATTTCCCCGCAAGCGCGCCGACGAGCAAGGGGAAGACCATCCCCCCGAGGGACATGCAGGCATACAGGACGCCGGTGACCGCCCCCGACTGTGCCGGGAACTCCCGGGTGCCCTTTGCCACGAGAAGGGGAAAGACGGGACCGATGCCGAACCCATAGAGCGCGCAGAGACCGATCTTGGCAGGAACCCATGGCACGAGGATAAAGGCGATGATGGCGGCAAGGGCCACGGCAAGCCCGCCGACCAGGTTCCATCGCGGGCTCATCCTCTTCAAGAGGACCGGCACGAGCAGCCGGCCCCCGATGATGCCGACGAGATAGACGCCGACGATGGAGCTGGAGAGCCGCAGGCTCACCTGCAGCTCGGACTTGAAGTACTGTGCCAGCCAGTACGAGAAGCCGAGATCGGCCCCCACGGAAAGGAATATGAGGATCGCGGCAACGACAACGCCCCGGCGGCGCACGATCGTGCGAAGCTTCGCACGGGTCCCGGCACGGGTCGCCGGGGGAATGCGGATTGAGAGCAGCGCGACGAAAACGACAAGCGCAATGACGGCCGTCTCCATGAAGCCCCAGCGCCACGACAGGGACGCGGAGAAGTTCAAAGAGACGATGACAGGTGCAAGCAGGCTCCCCAGGGCGCCGAACAAGGTCATGAAGGAGAGGTACCGCTCCCGTTTGCCGGGGAACATGTCGAGCATGATGCTCTGCCCGATGGCGCCGATGGGGCTTCCCACCATGCTGAGGAGGAAGATCACCAAAGCGATCAGCGCGTAGCCCGGCATGAAACCGAGCACGAAAAGGCCGACGGACAGGAGCAGGACGCACGAACCGTACAGGACCTTGCGGGGGAGATAGTCACTGCCGATGGCGCCGAGGCTCGTGCCGATGAGGGAGCCGAGGGAGAGAAGCGTGAAAAAGAATCCGGCCTGGGCGTAGCTGATTCCCAGGCCGGATACCATGCCGGGGAGGGACGGGCCGAGTATCCCGATCACCATCACCCAGAGAAAGTTCGTCGCAAAGGCGAGCGCCGGCACCTCAGCTTCCCACGTGGGCCATTGCCTGCGCCGTCGTCCAGTTCTCGTGCACGAGGCCCACCATCGCCTCCACCATTGCCTTCGTCTTTCCGTGCTGCCAGATGTTGCGTCCGATCGCGATGCCTTTTGCCCCTGCCTCCAGGGAATCATGCACGTCGCGGAAGACCGC
>PMDT01000027.1:254-6007 GCA_003154555.1 Spirochaetaceae bacterium | reverse complement strand
ATCAGGAGGGGAAGCCCCCAGCGATCGCAGCTGTCGGCGACAAAGGAGGCCTGCCGCGTGAACTCCCCTTCCCGCTCGTGGCCGAATTTCACGGTGACCGCAACCGCCGCCGCGCCCAGCGCGAGCGCTGCCTCGGGGCTGGAGATGACCTCTTCCTCGAACTTGCCGCCCAGCACCGTGAAGCCGCCCGTCAGGCGGAGGATCACCGACATGCTCCTGTCCCATTCGCCTTCCGACGCATTGAGAACGCCGCGCGTGGCGAGGATGGCATCGGCGCCGCCCTCGCGGCAGGCCCGCACGACCTCCGCGGGGCGCTCGATGCCCGCGATGGGGCCGGCGATGCCGCCGTGGTCGAGAGCCACGATGACCGTTCTGCCCGTGCTCCTGCGAAAGATGGATGTCCGCCTGATGCCCTTGCCGATTGTCATGACCTGCTCCTTGGCGTGGAAAGTTTTGCAAACACAGAACGGAGGCCCGCGTAGGACTCCCGATACAGAGCGAACATCTCGTCGTACACCAGGGCCCTGCCGGCGTCCGGCTCGAAGACGGCACCGATCGTGACGATGGCCTCGGAGGCTGCCACGAACGAATCGAATTGCCCCAGGCCGAAGAGGGCGAGGCATGCGTCGCCGACGAGGTCGGAGTCCTGCTGCGCAGGGACCAGGAGGCGACGGCCCGTGACGTCCGCCTTGACCTGGTTCCACACGCTGCTGCGGGAAGGGCGGCCGGTGATCCGCAGGTCGTGCACGGACACCCCTGCCTCTTCCATGACCTCCACGACGTCCCGGATGGCGAATGCCACGGATTCCACCACGGCGCGCGTCATCTCGCGCCTTCCATGGTTCAGGGTGAGGCCGATGAAAGCACCCCGGGCGGAAGGATCCCAGATCGGCGCCCTCTCGCCGGCAAGGTACGGGAGGAAAAGGAGACGTTGCGCGCCCGCGGGAACTCCCGCAATGTCGTCGAAAAGGCTTTCGTAGTCGGCGCCCGCTCTCCCCGTGGCATTCTTGAACCATTCCAGCGCCTTGCCGGAGGTGGAAATCACGCCGGAAATATTGAAGAGACCGGGGGCGACGTGACTGACGCTGAGAAGCCGACGGTCGTGGGTCTCCCGCGGCGAGCAGAGATTGATTCCCTCAGACGTGCCCGAGCGTATGCATGCCCGGCCGGGAGCCACGGTTGCCGTCCCGAGCAGGGAAACGATGAAATCAGGTGCCCCGGCAAAGACAGGAACACCGGCAGGCACGCCGGTGGCTGCTTCCCCCGCGGCAGTGACAACGCCGACACGAGCGCCCGGCGCAACAAATGGTGGGAACTTGTCCGGATCCATCCCCAGGCTGCGCACCGCTTCCGCATCCCACATGATCGATTTTGTGTATGCAGGAGTGGGCAGGAATGTGACAGCCTGGCCGGTGAGGACGAATGTGACGTATTCGGGGCAGCAGAAGAAATAGCGCGTGCGCTCGTAGACGGCCGGTTGATTGCGCTGCACCCAGAGCGCCTTGGGAAGGGAGAAGGCAGCATCAGTCGGGCTTCCCCGCTTCTCGGAGACGATGCGCGCCTCCTCCACGCCGCGCCTGTCCATCCAGGTCATCGCATTGGACAAAGGTGTGCCGTCCCCGGCAACGGGCACCAGCGTGGGACCATTGCCGCTCACGACGACCGCTTCCACGCTCCCGTCGAGACCCAGCTTCGCGGAGAGCGCGCGCAGGGCACGAATCCACTCCCGGGCGTCCACCTCGTGACGGACCGGATCAGGATGGGGAAAAAGCGTGAGCGGCGCATCGGCGCGGGACACGAGGGCGCCGCTTCTCTGGAAAAGGGCGGCCTTCAGGACCGATGTTCCGACGTCAACGGTGAGTACCATCAGGCCCCCTCGTGCTCCAGGAGCACCCGGTAGGTGTCGCTCGTCATCGCGGCACGGATGCCGGTCTCCAGGCGCGGGAAGCCCACGGTCGCGCTGATGAGGGGCTTCACATCCACCTTCCCGAATGACAGGAGACGCACCGCCTGGAGGAAATCCTCTTCCGTCCGGCCTTCGCTGCCCGTCACGGTGAGCTCGGTCCTGTGGAGCGTATTCGCGTCCACGGGGAGAGGCGGCTTGTCCGTGTAGGAGGTGTAGATATTGACGCGGCCGTTCTTGCGCACCGATTCGAAAGCGCCGGCAAGCGCGGCATGGGCGATGCTCGTGACGACACAGGCGTCCACACCGCGCCCATCCGTGTGCTCCTTGAGGATCGCAACGAGATTCTCATTCGACGGATCGACGGTGAGGAAGGCCCCCATCTTCCCTGCCATGGCAAGGCGCGCGCGATCGGGATCAGACACGAAAACACGCGCTCCCATGCAGAGCGCAATTTGTAAATGCATCTGGCCCATGGGCCCCGCGCCGACGATCAACAGGTCCTCCGCGAGATGGAGGCCGACCTTTTTCAGTGACCGGATGCAGCAGGAAAGCGGCTCGGAGAATGCCGCCTCCGCAAAGCTGAGCGCGTCGGGTATGAGAAAGGCCTGGGTTGCGTTCACCGCGATGTATTCGCCGAAGCCGCCCAAAACCTTCTCGTCCCGCTTGAACCGGTTCACACACATGTTTGACTGGCCGGTGCGGCAGTAGTAGCACTCTCCGCAGCGCTCCACGAGGTCCAGCGCCACGCGTGCGCCCGGTTTGATGTCCGCCAGCACGTCGGGTCCGACCTTCACCACCTCACCCGAGGCCTCGTGGCCGGGGATGAGCGGGTAGCGGATGCGCACGGCTCCCGTGAACAGGCGCTGCTCCAGGGTGCAGATGCCGCAGCACTTGAGCTTCACCAGGAGCTCGCTGCCTGAAGGCTCAGGGGTCGCGACATCCTGTATCTCGATCTTCTCCGGGCCGGTGAGGACTGCTGCTTTCATGCCAACCCCTTTTGTCGATGCCCTACTTGCCCGAGCGTGCGTGGCGCCAGATCGCGTAGAGGATCATGGCAGCAACGGTGACCACGTACGGGAAGGCAAGGATGAAATCGACCGGTAACTTGATCGCCCCCTGGGCATAGTTGGAGAAGCTCTCCGCAAGCCCGAAGACGAATGAGGCGATGAATATGCCCAGGGGCGTGCGATTGCCCAGGTAGATCGCCACGAGGGCGATCCAGCCGCGGCCCGCCGATATCTCGGGCACGAACGCCGCGAGCTGTATCGTGAGCATGGAACCGGCGAGCCCGCAGGTGAAGCCCGAGATGAGGATGCCAGAGAGCTGGTAGCGCCGCGGGCTCAACCCGAGGGAGACGATCGTCTGCTCGTTCATGCCCGTGCCCCGCAGGTGCATGCCGAAGGGCGTGCGGTAGATCACGACGGCAGCCACGACGACGATCAGCCACGTGATGTAGACGATGACGTTGTGGCCGAAGAGCACGTCGCCGACGAACGGAATCCGCTGGAGAAAGGCGGGCACGGAAAGCACGGGCAGCTTGGGGATATTCGGGAACTGGATCACGCCCTTTGTCTTGAATATCTGGTAGGCGAGCACGATGGTGAATCCGGAGGCGAAAAGGTTCGTCGCAAGGCCGGTGATGAAGACATTCGCACGAAGATAAATGGTGATCGCGCCGAAGAGGGCCGAAAGGAGCATCGCGCAGAGAATGCCCAGGAGTATCCCCAGGAGGAGGCTCCCGGTCGCGGCGGCGAAGACGACGCTGAAGAAGGCCCCCGCGAGGATCAATCCCTCCAGCGCGATATTGAGCATGCCGGAAAGCTCGGTGAAAAGCCCGCCGATTGCCGCCAGCAGAAACGGCGTCATGATCTCCACCGCGTTGTAGACGAGCGGGATCGAGTACTGGCTGTTGCTCATGCTGCCCTTCTGCGCTTGCGCGCGATGCCGTAGAGGGCCTGCGCGGTGACGAAATAGAAAATGAAGGATTGCGCGATGGAGGCGATCTCGAACGTGACATCCCCATTCAGCATTGCCGCCTTCGCCCCGGCGTCAAGATACGCGAAGAGAAGCGCAGCGGGCAGCACGCCCAGCGGGTTGTTCTTCGCAATGAGCGCCACGGCGATGCCATTCCACCCCATGCCGAAGCTGAAGCCTTCATAGAGCACGTGGTAGGTGCCAAGGACCATGAGCCCGCCGCCGATTCCGTGGAGGGCGCCGCTCAGGATCATCGGCAGCACGAGGTACAGGCGGACATTGATGCCGCCGTACCGGGAGAACTCGCGGTTCAACCCGCACATGCGCATCTCGTAGCCGATGTGGCTGCGGTTCATGAAGAAGAATACGATCACCGCCATCGCGATGGCGAAAAGTGCGCTCACGTTCAGCTTCGACGGGCGGAAGATCTGAAGGAGGCCGTACTGCCCCCCGAGGGGAAGGCTTGCGAGCATATTGTTGTTCGGATCGTCCAGCGGCCCGGTGATGAAATAGTTGACAATGAGGATCACCGCCGATGAGAGAAGGAATGAAGAGATCATCTCGTCGGCATTCCATTTCATCTTGAAGTAGCCGGAGAGCCCCGCGATGGCGCCGCCGCACACCATGGCGGCAATGAGCGCCAGGAGACCGCCGAGGATGCCGTTGGTCGCGGGAAGCGCGAGGCAGACGATGGTCGTGGCAAGACCGCCGGCGTAGGTCTGGCCTTCACCGCCGAGATTGAAGACGGAGGACTTGAATGCCACCGCCATGCCGAGGCCGGTGAAGACCAGCGGGACGGCGACATTCAGCATGTTGCCGAGGTAGTACGCGTTGGTGAACGGCCCGATGAAGAAGGCATAAATTGTCTTCCCGGGCGTCTTGCTCAGGATAAGCATGAGCACGACCACGAGGCCGAAGGAAAGCAGGAGGGTGATCGCCAGCCCCGTGAAACTGGAGAGAAAATCGCCGAAGCTCCTCTTCTCCTTCACGGCTGCACCTTCCCCTCTGCGAAATCGTCCCGGAGCCCGAGCATGTATTCGCCGATGCGCTCCTTGAGCTGCTTCGACACGTTCGGATCGTTCTGGTCGTTCATGTTGTTCGGCAGGTGTGCCACCACGCGCCCGCGGTACATCACGATGATCGAATCCGCGATGCCGAGGATCTCGTCCAGCGCGGAGGAGATGAAGAGCACCCCGGCGCCGGCGGCGCGCATGGAGAGGATCTTTTCGTACACGAACTGGCTGCTCGCGACGTCCAGGCCCCAGGTGGGCTCGGCGACGACGACCATGTTCGCGGTGGAGGTGAGCTCGCGCGCCAGTATTGCCTTCTGGATGTTTCCGCCCGACAGCGTGCCGATGGGGGACCGTGCACCGCCGTCGATGCCGAAGCTCTTCGTGAGGCCGTTCGTGTATTCAAGGATCCGGGCCCGGCGAAGGAAGCCCGCGCGCATGAATCGGTGGTGGTTGGCGACGATCATGTTTTCCGTCACCGATGATTTCAGGCTTGATCCGCGGTGGAGACGATCCGCGGGGACATAGGCCATGCCACGCTCCCGCAGCTCCGCCGCGCCGAGCCGGGAAACATCTTCCCCGTTATAGAAGATCCGCCCCGCGCTTGCGTGCTGGAGACCCGATGCCACGTCCTCCAGCTCCCCCAGCCCATTGCCGCTCACTCCCGCCACCCCGACGATCTCGCAGGAGTGCACGGAAAGAGAGACCTTGTTCAGGAGCGGCCTGTCCCGGCCCCGCTGCGTGAGTGTCACGTCCTTCATTTCCAGGATGGGCGCTCCGCATGCCCTCTTGACCCGCTCCAGCGGATAGAGCACGTCGCGGCCGACCATGAGGCGCGCGAGCTCCGTGCGGTCCGCGACGTC
>PMDT01000027.1:0-216 GCA_003154555.1 Spirochaetaceae bacterium | reverse complement strand
TCTCCACCTGCTGCATCTGCCCGACCGTGAGCTGGTGGACGGGCGTCCGCGGGTCGATGCTGAAGCCATGCCGGTCGACGAGCGCGCGGATCCTGGCCGCGGCAGCGCCCCGGTCGACGAAGATGCCCGCGCGCACGGGCTCGATGCCATGGGTCAGCAGATCATTGAGTTCGGGCGCGCGCTCGCCGACCAGATGCGTGAACACCTTGCGCTCGT
>PMDT01000262.1:26390-27172 GCA_003154555.1 Spirochaetaceae bacterium | reverse complement strand
TGAGATCGTAGATGTGGCAGCCGATATCGCCCAGCACGCCGGCGCTTCCGTGACGCGTCGACAGCCGCCACGTGAGCGCGTCCCGGGTGCGCCAGTCTCCCCACGCGTCCTGCACGAGCCAGCTCTGCAGGTAGCTCGATTCCACGTGCAGGACGCGCCCGATGCCGCCCGTGCGGATGAGCTTCGCGGCTGCCTGCGCGCCACTGGAGTTGCGGTAGGTAAAGTTGACCTGGGTGACGACCTTGCGGCGACGCGCGGCGTCGCGCATGGCGCGCGCATCGGCGAGCGTTGTCGCAAGCGGCTTCTCACAGAGCACCGGCAGGCCGCGCGCGATTGCTGCGAGTGAAATGGGCGCATGCATCGCGTCGACGGTCACGTTGGAAATTGCATCCAGCGACACCGCGTTCAGCATCTCCTTGTAGTCGACGAACCAGCGGGGAATCTTCCATTCCGCGGCGAACGCGCGCGCCTTCTTTTCGTCGATGTCGCAGCACGCCGTCAGCGTGACGCCTTTCATTGCCGAAAAACTCCGCGCATGCCCGCTCGCCATGCCGCCGGTGCCGATGATCCCGAGCCGTATCATGGGCGTCACTGTAGTCCNNCGCCGGCCGCGGTCTACTTGCGCGACGGCACAAAGCGGACTATGCTCGTCGGGCTGCTTATTTTCGTGAAGGAGAAACGATGAAGAGGATACTGACGGGCGTCGCGCCCCTTTTGCTCCTGCTCGTGCTGGCAGGGTGTGGCGCCCCGACTGTCGCTGCCAAGAAGATGGTGTCGATGGA
>PMDT01000262.1:2484-26367 GCA_003154555.1 Spirochaetaceae bacterium | reverse complement strand
GTCCCCAAGGACCAGTTCCCCAAGGATGCCAAGCTTGCGGTCGGCCAGAAGTTCCAGGTCTCCGGCCCCGGCGGCCAAACGGCCGTGGTGACGATCACCGCGGTGAGCGAAAAGAGTGTGACGATCGACTTCAACCATCCCCTCGCGGGCAAGGATCTCACTTTTGCGGTGACAGTTGTGAAAATCCGCGATGCTACCAAGGAGGAGCTCGCGGCAGCGACGCAGGCGGCACAACCCGCGCCGAAATAGCGCGGGCATGCTGCCCGGCCGCGATTCCTCGTCGGGTCGCGGCCTTTCTTTGCGGCCGGCCGCGGGCCTCATGACGTGCGTCCGCGGCCACCGTATTCGGTGGCATTTCTGCACTCCTCGGCCCTCGGCGTCCCTGCCTATGGTACACCGTGGCATTTGTGGCAGCATTCCCCCAACTTTACTCCCGGCCGCGCGATCCCCTATACTCTGCGGCGATGCGGATACTGCTCTGCTCCGACCTGCATCTCGGCATGAAATTCGCCGGCTACCCCGACGTGCAGGAGAGGCTCGTCGAGGTGCGCTTCACCTGCCTGGAGCGCATCGTGGCCGCGGCCAACGAAGCACGCTGCGATCTGCTGGTGATCGCCGGCGACCTGTTCGAACGGGTCACGGTTGCCCGCCGGGACGTTCAGCGCGCCGCGGCGGCGCTGCGCGGCTTCCAGGGGAGGCTCGCAGCCGTGCTGCCCGGCAATCACGACTATGTCGCACCGGATGACGAGCTGTGGCCCCGGTTCCGTGATGCCTGCGGCGACTCGGTGCTCGTGCTGGACCAGCCGCGGCCGTACCCCCTCGGTCATTTCGACCTGGATGCGTGCCTGTACCCCGGGCCGTGCACGACGAAACATTCCGACGCCAACGCCATCGGCTGGGTGCGAGCCGCATCGACGGAGCCGGTTGTGCGTCATCGCATCGGCGTCGCGCATGGCGCCGTGGAAGGCCAATCGCCGGACCAGGACGGCCTCTACTTTCCCATGAGCCTGCGTGAGCTCGCCGAGGCCGGGATGCATCTCTGGCTTCTCGGGCACACCCACCTGCGCTTTCCCGCCATCCCCGGCGCGCGCGACACCTTGTTCTGTGCCGGCACGCCTGAGCCGGACGGCTTTGACTGCCGGCACGAAGGCCAGTCGTGGCTGCTCGATCTGGACGAGCAGAACGCCGTCTCTGCCCGGGTGCTGCGCACCGGCCAGCTCCGGTTCCGCGAAGAAGTCGTTGATGTGCGCCAGGCGTCGGACCTGGACAAGGCGGCGCGGCTCGCGGAAGGCCCCGAATCGACCGGCACGATTCTGCGTCTGCACCTGAAGGGAAAGGTGCCGCGTGAGATACTTGCCTCGGTGGGAGATCTGCGGGCGCGCATGGCACAGGGCCTCCTCCACCTCGACCTTCGAAGCGACGCGCTGCAGGAGGAGATCACGCGAGACGCGATCGATCGCTCCTATCCCTCGGGTTCCTTTCCTCACACGCTGCTCGTGCGGCTGGCGGAGCGGGGAGACCAGGATGCATTGGAGGCGGCAAGCGAGCTCCTTGCGGAGATGCGCGCGTGATCGTCACCAGGGTGCGTCTCCATCCCTTCGGCTGCTTTGCCGACCGGCTGCTGGAGCTCTCACCCGGTTTGAATGTCGTGCTCGGTCCCAACGAGGCGGGCAAGTCCACGGTCTTCAAGGCAGTGCGCCACGCCCTTTTCGTTCCGACGCGCCTCACGAAGCCGGACCAGGTGCGCCTGCTTGTTCCCTACCTCCCCATCGGCGGCGGTGATGCGATCCAGGTGGAGCTCGTCCTCTCGGTCGGAGGCGCGCACTGGACCCTGCGCCGGCGCTGGGGCGCCTCTGCCGGCTCGGAGCTCGTCTCCCCCGCGGGCGTTTCCCTCACCGACGAGGCAGCGTTGAAAGAGGAGCTTGTCCGATTGCTCCCTGCGACCCCGGCGGTCGTCTCCAGCATCCTGATGACGGGCCAGTCAGAGCTTGCGGCAACGGTGGCGTCGCTTCGCGCGCATCGGCAGGATCCGCTTGCCGATCTCGCCGACACCCTGCGCCGCACGGTGCAGGAGACCGGCGGAATCTCCGTCGACCGTTTCACCGCGCGCGTCGCCCGCGAGCTTGCGAAATCCTTCGGCCACTGGGACGACATCCACAACGGTCCCCAGAAGGACGGCAATGGACGCGACCGTGGCATCGAGCAGCCATGGAAACAGGACGTCGGTGCCATCCTCCAGGCATGGTATGCCGCGGAAAGTGCGCGCGTCCTCTGGCGCAAGGCCGTTGCCTGCGAGGGTGAGCTCGACGTCGTCAATCAGCGCCTGCGCGCGACCGCGGAGCGCCTGGCCGCCTGCAGCGCGTTCCTGGCCGCGCACGAGGCTGCGGCGCGCGACGCGCGCGAACGACGCGCGCTGGAAGCCGAGCGGGGCCGCATCGGAGCGGAGGCGGATGCCTTGCGCGCCGCCTCCTCGGAGTGGCAGCTCGCGCTGGCGAGGAGCGCAGAGATGCGCGGCGTGCTTGCTGGCATGCAGACGACCATTATCCGCGGGGAAAAGGAGTTGCAGGCTGCCCGCAGATCGGAGGAGGGCAGGAGCCTGCGGGAGAAGTATGCAAAGATTCTCCGCCGCATCGCCCAGGTCGAAGAAGCATGCGCGATGCTTGCGGCCGTGCCACCCCTGGAGCGAAAGGCCCTGGACGAGATACGGCGCGCATCGTCCGAGGTGGACAAGCTCCTTGCAGGGAATGAGGCGGGAAAGATTACCGTGACCGTGACGGCACGTGCGGAGGTGGACCTGCTCATTCGGGAGGACGGGAGAGCGGAGAGCCGGCGCTTCCTCGGTCCCGGCCAGACGGCGGATCTGCAAGCTGCCGGCCGGGTGAGGATTGTCCACAAGGACATGGAGATGGACGTCAGTACCGGCGATGCCGATGCCGCTGTGCGCAGGGAAAAGCTCGCCGGGGCACAGCGCCTGTTGACCGCGCTCCTGGAAAAAAACGGTGCCGCGGACGCCGCCGATGCCGAGGCGCGGAGCCGGGAGTATGAGAGGCGACTGGCGGACGTGGATTCCGCGGAGAAGAACCTGGGCGAAGAGCTTGCCGGGGATACCGTGGACGAGCTCAAGGGGCGCGTCGCGGCGCTGGGCGCCGAGGAGCCGCATCGACCGTCGGTGGAGATCGCGGCAGCGCTCGCAACGGATGCGGCCCGGGCCGATGCCCTGACCCGCGACCTGGAATCCCTGCGCGAGCGCGTCCTTGCCTGGGAAAAAAGCTACGGCTCGGCGGAAAAGCTCATGGATCAGTTCGCGGAAAAAAGATTCCGCCATAACGAGCTTGCCGCCCGGGTCGAATCGTTCGCGCCCCTGCCTGCTTCCTACCGCGACGCCGCGGAGTTTCTCCAGGCCTTCGATCGGGAGCAGAAGGAACAGACCGATCTTCGGGTCGCGCGGGAGAGGCTGGAAGGGGATAAGCGCGCGCTTACGGCGCGGGCACCCGACCAGTCGTCAGAAGAGCTCGCCAGTCTCCTCCAGGAAGCGGAGGAAGCGTTGCAGTCCGCGCGGCGACACGGGGCAGCGCTGCAGAGGGTGGAGGCCGCGCGCGTGGAGGCCCTTGGCGCCGGGGAGGCCGCGCTGTACGACGGCATGCGCGGCCGTCTCCAGGAAACCATTGCGGTCATGACCGGGGGACGCCACGCGCGCGTGACCCTCGATGGGGCGATGCCAGCCGCCCTTGCCGGCCCCGACGGGGCCGCGCTCCCCTGGAACATGCTCTCCGCGGGCACGCAGGACGCGCTGGCCCTCGCGCTGCGCCTTGCCATGGCGAGCTTCTTCATCGAAGGATCCGATGGATTCCTCATGATGGACGACCCGCTGGTCGACATGGATCCCGATCGGCAACGGGCGGCCGCCCGGACGCTCGGGTCATTCGCGGAGGGCCGGCAGCTTATCGTGTTCACGTGTCATCCATCCACGGCGGACCTGCTGGGCGGCAGGCGGATCACCCTTTCCTGAGCTGCGGGCCGCGGCCTGCCTATGGCTTTCGGGCTTCCTTTTCCAACAGCAGCATGATCTGCATGAGGTTGCGCGGTACGTGGAACGCGGCCTTGATCCAGGTCCCCTTGTCCGTCACCTTCGGCGTGCCGTCGCGATGGAGGTAGGCATACCACTCACCATGCACGGGGTCGTGGAAGTGCTCCTGGCTCCAGGCATGCAGCGCGAGAAACCGGGCGTCCAGGTCAGGCCGCTGTGACAAGGATGCAGCGAGAAGGATCGCGTACAGGCTTTCCGAGTGTACCCACCAGACCTTGTCGTCCCACGCCTCGTCGTAGCTCGCGCGCGGGTCGTAGCCGGCCGGCTCGCCGCCGCCCCGGTCGAGGATGTTGAAGATCCCTCCGTGCGCGCCGTCGTGTCCTTTTTCATACGCCCAGTCGATCACCTCGATGCAGCGCCGCGCCGTCGCGTCATCGCCGCGGCGGAGAGCCTCCTCCATGCAGAACCACATCGATTCCATGGTGTGGCCGGGGTTGATCCTGCGACCCGTCGCATCGTCGATCGGCACACCGTCACGACCCACCGACTCCAGGAGCACGCGCAGGTCATCCCGCGCGAAGAGGTGGAGGATCCTGTCGATGCAGAGGTCGGCGATCGCGTGCGTCCGTGATTCACCGAGCAAAGGCGAAAGAACCGAGGAGACGAAAAGCCCGATCATGGAGACGCTGTGCCATTGGCGCCGGGGATCGAGCGAGAAATGGTGGAACTCGTTGAAGCCGTCGCGCGTCATGTTGGCGACGAGCGTGTCGAAGGTCGCATCAATCAGGTCCCTGTCCTCGTCGCTTCCGGTGGCAAGGGCGTACTGCGCAAGACCGGTGAGAACGAAGGCGTCCGTGAAAAAGGAACGGTCAGGCCGGAGGACTTCCCCCGCGCGTGAGAGCAGGTAATGCCATCGTCCGCCGCCGGCGTGTGCGTGGGAGACGAGGAAATTGCGGCCGCTGCGTGCAATTCGCATCCACGTGTCACGCTTCTCCACGTTCGTGGCGAGCGCGGAAAACATCCAGAGCATGCGCCCCTGGCACCAGACATTCTTGTCCGTGCCTATGAGCTTTCCCTGCCGGTCGAAGTGATGCAGGTACCCCCCGAACTGCGCATCCGGCGACCGCGCTTCCCAGAACGGCACGATGTCGTCGAGAAGCTGGTGCCGGTAGAATGCCGCGAGCCCCGCGGCCTGCGCGGCACGCAGCTCAGGTCATCCGGCCGGCGGAGCCGGCGCCTGCATCGGCATGAGGATACCAGCGGGGATATTTCTCTTTCAGAAGAAGGCGGAAGCGCTCAAAGATCTCATCCGGTACGCAGTGATAGGGAGGGAGGAGGCGGAGGGGAAAGCTCGGCTGGTGAAGGCGCGCGAACATCTTGTCGAAACCGCCGTCCATGTGGTTGTACGGATCGACCAGCGCATGCAGATCGGCGGTCATGTTCACGAGGTCGGCCTGGAGATCCCGCGCGGCGGCAATGTCCCCCTTCACGCACAGCTCGAAGTAGCGCTGCGCCGTGTCCCAGTTGCAGCTTGCGATCGAGATGAGCAGGCCGCACTCCCCGAGCTGGCACCCGTAGGCAAGCGAGACGTCGGAAAGGAAATGCTGCACCTGCGGCGTCGCCTGCAGGAGCAGGGTAAGGGTCCCGATCGAATCGGTCATATTCTTCGTCGCCACGAGATTCGGGTGCTTGTCGGCGATCCTCCGGTACTGCGCCGGGGTGACCAGCACGCGCGAACGGAGGAGATTGTAATGCAGGAAACGGCAGTCGGGATGCCGACCGCAGATCTCGTCGAAGAAGGTGAAGATTTCCGCCTCCGTGCAGGGGCCCCAACTGGGAAGCGACACCTGGAAGAGGTTCACCCCCTCGGCCTGCGCCATCTCGATGCGCCGGTGCACTTCGGGCACTGACAGGCTGATGATGCCGACCATCGGGTCCGCGTTGGCCGCCTTCATTTCGGAGGTGAATATCCCGACGATCTCCTCAAACTGCGGCTCGCTCAGCGCGTATCCCTCGCCCGCGGTCCCCATGACGTAGAGGTGCGGCGTCTGGCGGAGATTCAGCTTGATCTGCTCCCGAAAGAGCCCCTCCAGGAGCCGGCCCTTCTCATCCCAGGGGATCAGGCAGGTGGCCAGTATGCAGCGGGGGAATCTTTTTTCACTCATGACGTGCTCCTTGCGGCCGGCGTGACGCTTCTTCCGCGTCGACATCCTTCTCCGCCTGCGCGAGGTGGACAGCGAAAGAGGCAGGATCGATCCTGTCGCGGCCGCGGCCCTGGTTCAGGAGGCCGGCAATGCCTGCCGCATCCCCGATGCCCTTGTCCAACATGCGTCCCATGTCCTGTTTCGACGCGACCCGCGCGGGCGGCACGTCGTACGCGCGCCCATAGTATTCTCGCGCGTACCAGAGGATCCGCGCGCGCCGTTTCTCCGCACGCGGCAGCCTGTTGTAGCCGGGGATGCGCGTGAAATTGGCCAGCGGGTTCCACGTGCGCGTGGCGGCCTGCTGCTCGAGATTGCGCGCGCGGAATGCATCTCCCAGTCCTCTGGCTTCCAGCTCCGCAAGAAGCTCGTCGGCGAGCGGGAGGAGCTCGAGCACGTCGGAGATGGCGTAGTCAAGGAGCGCGCGGGAGAGGGGCCGACGCAGCCAGTTGGAGCGCTGGAACTTGTCCTTTGCCGAAGCGGATCCGGCCTGGCCGGTGTGCTGGTGGAGGCCGCCGGTCTTGCCGAGCATCCGCGCGGCAAGTGCGAGGTCGAGGATCGGTGAGGGCCGGATGCCCATCGCGTGCTGGAAGGAAAGGAGGTCATTGCCCGCGTCGAACCAGACGAGCGTCCACGGCGCGTCTTCCAGCAGACCCTTCAGGATCGAGCGGTCGCGATTGGGGAGCGGATCCACGATGAATCCGCGTGTGCCGTCGAAGAGCTGGATCAGCCCCACGTGGATCCCGTAGCGGTGGAGATTGTTCTCCCCCTCCACGTCGATGGCGAGACGCGTCACGCGCGCCTCCCGCAAGCGCCGGGTCAAGGCCGCGATGCCCGCATCGGTGTCGATGTAATCGTACGGCGTCACGCGGTGGTGCCGCCCTCGCGTTGCTGATCAATGGCGGCGGGAATGCTCACGGCGTCATCGTACAGGGCCGCCTTTCTTCCGACAAGCCCCGGCGATTTCTCCCGCCTTTCATAGGAGCCGACGAGCGGGTCGGACCTGGAGATCGATTCACGCTGATTTTTATTGTGCCCGGCCCGGAGACGGGTGTACAATCGCGGCCGAGCACACCCATGAGCACGACACCCGAAAAGCTCCCCGGCTGGAAACTCGTCATTTTCGCCCTTGGCCAGCTCGGCTGGTCGCTGGCCTCGTACGGCGTGAGCAACCTCATCATGTATTTCTACATGCCGCCCGAGACGGCCTCTGCGACCCGCATCTTCCCGCCCTTCATCTATGAAGGCTCCGTGCTGGGGCTGTTCACGATTATCGGGCTCATCAATTTCGGGGCGCGATTCTTCGACGCGATTACAAACCCCCTGATCGCTTCCTGGTCGGACCGCTCGCATGCGAAGATGGGCCGCCGGCGATTCTTCCTCGCTATGAGCGCCATCCCCTTCGCCGTTTTCGCCTTCCTCGTGTTTGTCCCCCTGCGGCACTTCACGGCCAACCCGAGCCTGACCGCGAGCTGGATCAATGTCGCCTGGCTCTCCGTCACGATACTCGTCTTCTACTTCTTCTTCGTGATGTATTTCGCCCCCTACAACGCCCTTATCTCTGAGTTCGGCCACAATCCGAAGGAAAGGCTGATGATCAGCACGGTCATCGGCGTCACCTGGTCGCTGGGCTTCGCGGTGGGCAACTTCGTCTACGATTTCCAGGGCAGCCTGGAACGGTCGGGCATGGGTCCCGTGAAGGCATTCCAGACCGTGGAAGCCATCTTCGCCATCGCGGCGGCGGTGCTCATGCTCCTGCCGGTGCTCGTCATCAACGAGCGTCGCTACGCCGCCTATTCCGTCTCCAATGAGTCGACGATCCAGGCTCTGCGGTCCTCCCTGCGCAACAAGAACTTCGTGCGCTTCCTGATCTCCGAGTTCCTCTACAATGTCTGCCAGACGATCATCCAGATGGGCATCGTCTACTATGTCGTCACGCTGCTGCGGCTGGAGAAGGAGCTCACCTCGTTCCTTATGATTGTGATGTTCGTCCTGTCGTTCGTCTTCTACTTCCCCATCACCGCGATCACGGTGAAAGTGGAAAAGAAGAGGGTCCTTCTTGTCGGTTTCGGTCTCCTTGCCCTGTTGTTTGCGATGTTCTCCCTCATGGGTCTTGTCCCCATGCCACCCCTCATTTTCGCCTACGTCACGGTGGCAGTGGCAGCCATCCCGATCGCGATATTCACGATCGTGCCCAACGCCGTTGTCGCGGATATCGCGGAGGCGGACGGCATCGAGACGGGCAATTTCAAGGCCGGCATGTTCTTCGGTGTCCGCTCCTTCGAAAGCAATCTCGGCGTCTCTGTTGCCAATATCCTCTTTCCCTCGCTTCTCATCCTGGGCATGTCGGTGGAGCATCCCATCGGGATACGCATGAGCGCCATCGTCTCCATCGTCATCTGCGCGGCGGGGCTTTTCGTCTTCTTCCTCTATGACGAGCATGCCGTGCTGCGGAGCCTCGCGAAAAAGGAGAAGCTCAGCAGCGAGGAGATGAAGGCTGTTGGCGACGCCCAGGACAGGCCGTGATCTCCGGGGGGCGCCCGGGGCATGAAGGTTCACGCGGGATGACGCGTTTCTGGATCGTCCCCCACACGCACTGGGACCGCGAGTGGTATCGGAGCTTCCAGGACTTCCGCTGGATGCTCGTCGATGCGCTGGACAGGATCATCGAAACGCTCTGCGCGGACGCATCCTTTTCGCATTTCATGCTCGACGGCCAGACCGTGATCCTGGATGACTACCTGGCCTTGCGTCCGGAAAGGCGCGCCACGCTCCAGGGGCTCGTCGCGGCTGGACGACTTTCCGTCGGTCCCTGGTACGTGCAGCCCGATGACATACTCGTCAGCGGCGAGGCCCTGATCCGAAACCTCGCACGGGGCATGGCGAGCGCCGGCACATTCGGAAAACAAATGATGGTCGGATACCTGCCCGACAGTTTCGGCCATATCGGAAGCCTGCCGTCAATCCTGGCGGGGTTCGGCATCACCTCGGCGGGCTTGATGCGGGGCCCCGGCGCCACGCTGGACAAGGTGTTTTTCCAGTGGTCGGCAAAGGACGGCTCCCGGGTCCTTGTTGCTTACCTGATCGACGGCTACGGCAATGGCGCGGAGCTGCCGATGGACGCGGCATCGATCACTGGCGTGCTGGACGAGCTGCTCGCGCGGCAGGAGGGGGCGCTCCTGCCCGGGGTGCCCCTGCTGGTCATGAACGGCATCGATCACCGCTCCATCGACGTGGAGCTGCCGCGCGTGCTCGCGGCTGCCGGCCTCAGCGTTGAGGCGACCATCGGCTCGTTCGCGGGATATATCGATGCTGCCCGCGACGCGGTGCCGGACACGATTCCGCAGTGGCACGGCGAGCTGCGCTCCGTCTACCGCTGTCCGATCACGGTGGGGTGCATGTCGACCCGGCAATGGATAAAGGGCGAAGACCAGGCGATCTCCGCGCTCCTGGAGCGCCGCGCCGAGCCGCTTGCCGCGATGGCATCCCTGCTGGGCGCGCCATATCCGCAGGCGGCGCTCGACCTCTCGTGGCAGTACCTGCTTCTGAATCAGCCCCACGACTCGATCTGCGGCTGCTCGATCGATGCCGTGCACGACGACATGAAATACCGCTACGCCCAGGCGCGCGGCCTTGCGGCGCACATCGCCGACGATGCCGCCCGGTTCATCGCCGGACGGCTTTCCGCCTCGTCGTCGCGGGGGGCAGCGATCGTCGCCGTCAACCCGGGCCCTGCCCGCACGGGCGTGCTCAGCTTCACCGCCGCCGACGTGCCGGACCGTCCCGTGCTGGAAGCGGCCGGCGGCGAGCTTTTCGCCGTCCAGGCGGTATCGGAGTCGGGCGAGCCCGCGCTCTTTTTCGACGAAAAGTTCCGGCCCGCGCAGTTGCGGCTCGCCATGGGGCTGGTGCGCAACGGCGAGATCATGTCGTACCGGATACAGGATGCACGCACCTCGTGGGAATCCGATACGGTGCTGCGCGTCGACCTGACACTGGCCGAAGGGGGAGCGGCGAGCTTCGACTGGAACGGCTGGATCGCGGAGACGATGCCGCTGTTGAACCGCAAGGGCCTTTCCACGATCCATGCGGTCGGCATGAGGTTCGGAAAGAAGACCGTGCTCTTTGCTGCGGGGATGCCGGCCTTCGGCGCCCGATCTTTCGTGCTCCGATCACTGAAACCGGATGAGACCGGACCGGGCACCGGCCTGCTTCGCACCGGGCGGGGTTTTTTGGAGAACGAATGCTACCGCGTCAGCGTTGAAAGGGATGGCAGTCTCCGGGTCTACGACAAGAAGAACAAGCGGCTCCATCGCGGCCTGGGGAGGCTGGTGGACGCGGGAGATCGCGGCGATGAGTACAGCTTCGACCCGCCGGGAACGGACAGGATCATCGACAGGCCGCGCGGCCGCCTGCCCCTCCTGCGGCCCGCGAGAACGCACGTCACCGAGCAGGGTCCCGTGCGCGCAACTCTCCGCATCGAGGCCGACTACCGCGTGCCGGTCGCGCTGGCCCGCGACCGCACCAGCCGCAGCAGGAAGACGGTGCCGATGCACACGGTGCGCTTCGTAAGCCTCGCGGCGGGCGCGTCGCGCATCGAGTGCCGCGCCGAGATCGACAATGCTGCCTGTGACCATCGCGTGCGTGCGCATTTCCCGCTGCCCGGGCGCTGCGCGGAGAGCGAGGCGGGCGGAACATTTGAGACCGTGCGGCGCGACTGCCGTCCCGAGGTCCTGCCGCCCCGTCCCGCGCGCGGCGGCGTGGCCTCGGATCTGAGCCAGGAGGTGCCTGCCGCGACGCATCCTTTCACCGGTTTCGTCGCCGCGCCCTGGACGGACGCCGCATCCGGCATCCACGGGTCACTCGCCGTGCTGTCCCGCGGCAGCCGCGAGTTCGAGATCATGGAGGGCAGCGGCCGCACGGAGCTTGCCGTCACGCTTTTCCGTTCGGTCGGATGGCTGTCGCGCGCGGACCTCGTCTCCCGCACGGGGCACGCCGGTATCGACATCCCTACCCCTGCTGCGCAGGAGCAGGGCAGGCTGGTCTTCGAATATGCCGTCAGCACGTGCAGCGACCTATCGCGGCTCCCCGCGGAGTGGGAAGACTACCGATGCGCACCCGTTGTCGTCACGCAGGCGCCGCTCATGGGTGAAAGGGGAGACACGCTCAGTCTCCTCGACTTCGAAGGGGAGGGAATGACGTTCAGCTCGCTCACGCGGACGTCCACCAGCCGTCTTTCATTGCGCTTCTTCGAGCACAAGGGGACCGCCGGTACCGTGACGCTGCGCTTTGAGTCCCTCGCCCGGGCCGTACGCAAGACGAGACTGGATGGAACGCCGCTCGCCGATGCCCGTCTCGCGGACGACGGCAGATCGGCGCAGGTGGATGTCGCGCCTTTTGAGATCGTGACAGCGGAGATCGAGCTGGCGTAGCGCGCTGTGCCGCCGGGCCGGCGCTGCCGCGATCGTTGACACCCCCGGACCGCCTGTATACTCTGGCCGCGGGAAGGGTAAGTGAAGCAGCAGCCGTTCGATCCTGGCATTACGCAGAGCTTCGACGGGAGGATCCGGCGGATCGTCAACAGGGACGGTACGTTCAATGTCCACCGGCGCGGCGCGCGGTTGCGGGATTTTCACCTCTACCAGTTCCTCCTGAGTCTCTCCTGGCCGGCGTTCCTGGGCATCGTGCTCCTGCTTTTCCTTGCGATCAACGTCGCGTTCAGCGGGCTTTATTTTCTCGTCGGCATCCAGGGACTGCAAGGCATCGACATCGCCCCTTCGGGACGGGCATTCCTGCACACCTTCTTCTTCAGCGTCCAGACGCTTACGACAGTCGGGTACGGAATCATCTCGCCGCGGGGCATGGGCGCGAACATCGTGGCCAGCCTCGAGGCGATGATGGGTGTGATGGGCTTCGCATTCGCCGCAGGCCTCTTGTACGGCAGGTTCTCGCGGCCCACCGCGAGGATACTCTTCAGCTCGCGTGCGCTCGTCGCGCCGTACCAGGGGGGCTCGAGCCTCCAGATGCGCATCGCGAATCTGCGCGCAAGCGCGCTGGTGGACCTCGAGGCGACCATCGTTCTCATGATGGTGGAAGGTGATGGTCCCGCGGCCCGGCGAACCTATGCCCGGCTGGAGCTTGAGAGGCCGAAGGTCTTCTTCCTGCCCCTCACCTGGACGATCGTGCATCCCCTCGATGCAACGAGCCCTCTTTTCGGAAAGACCCCCGAGGAGCTCGCGGCCCAGTCCGCGGAGATCATGGTGCTCATACGGGGATTCGACGACACGTACAACCAGCTTGTGAACGCCCGCTCGTCCTACCGTTACGACGAGATACTCTGGGGGTACAAGTTCCGGCCTGCCTTCGTGAACGACGACGAAGGCCATCTCGTGCTGGACCTGGCCAGAATGGATGACGTCATCAAGGTTCCGGAGGTGCAGTGATGGGGCGTCGCCGCGTCATGCCCGTCATGATCGGGCTGCTTCTGCTCGGGGCGATTCCCGCGGCGCAGGCCCAGGCACCCCCGCTCGTCCCTGACGGGCTCGCGCTTGCGGGTGACCTCTTTCTTGCAGGCTTCAGCCAGACCCTTCCCATGGGTGTGCATCCCGACGTCGTGAACCCGGCAGATGTCAACGGGTTCGACCGTCTCCTCTTTTTTCCCTACTCGAAGGGATTCGATATCGCAAGCGATGTCACCGAATATACGACACTCGCCATTCCGTTCGTGTTCGTGTTCCTTCTGAGCTTCGACCAGGCGTCGACCGTCGGATTCATCTACGCGGAGGCATTGTCGCTCGCGCTCTTTGCAAAGAACGCGGGCAAGTTCCTCGTTCCGCGTGTGAGGCCGTGGGTCTACTTCGCAGCCGACACGGGCAGGGCGCCCACGGCGGCGGATGAGCTCGGTGGCGACGATTCGTTCCCGTCGGGACACGCATCGATGTCGTTCGCGGCGGCGGCGTTCAGCGTGTCGGTGTTTTCCATCTACTTCCCCGGCTCCCCATGGACCGTTCCGTTTGCTCTGATCAACTACGGCCTCGCCGCGGCCACATCGGCCTTCCGTGTGTTCGCGGGCATGCACTTCATGACGGATGTCATCGCCGGTGCAATACTCGGCACCGTCATGGGCAATGCGATCGTGTTGACGCGGCAGACGACATCCGGGGCAACCGGCAAGTCGCTCGAGCCCTTCCGCCTGGAGGTTCCCGTCCTCAGCTTCGCGCTCTGACTTTCCCTCAATTCGACTCTCGCAGACTTCATGGAGGAAAACATCGTGTGGAAAAGGCTTGCGCTCTTTGGATTGATCGGTGCGCTCATCTATGTCGCACATGTCGTGGTGGGAGGGCTCCTCTGGCCGGGGTACAATCACCTGCAGCAGCCGGTGAGTGACCTGACCGCCACCGGCGCACACGACCGCTCGCTGCTCCTCGTCTTCACCTGGGCGTATGCCTGCTGCTCGGTGATTTTTGCCGTGAGTCTTCTTGGATATTTCCGCCCTCTGCATCGGCGGCTCCTGACGGCCGGGCTCATCCTCTTCCTGGGGGTGCATATCCTTTCGCTCGCCTATGGCTTTTTTCCGGAGGATCTTCCCGGTGCCGCACCTTCCTTTACCGGTACCATGCACATCGTGGTGACCTTTGCCATTGTCCCCTTCACGATCGTCTTTCCCTTCATGGTGTGGGCCGGCCTTCGGAAGCTGTCGCCGTGGAGAGGCTTCGCCGTGTACTGCTTCATCACGGGTGCCGTCATCTTTGTTGCCGGCGGCACGACGACGGTGCTTTTCGCCCGCAAGCTTTCCTACTTCGGCCTGACGGAGCGCATCAATCTCGGCGCCCTGCAGCTGTGGATGTTTGTCATATCGTGGCGCGTTTTTTTCCGAAAGGAGAACGAGCCAGCCTGATCGCTGCTAGGGCACAACCACCGTGCGGATGCCCGGGTCGTTCCGTTCCAGGCCATCGATGGCCGCGTTGATCGCCGCCGCGTCCAGCGGGATGGTGCGGGTGACGACGCGGGTCGTATCCAGGATGCCGCGACGTGCCAGCTCGATCACGGTGGGAAGCTCAGAGAGAAGATGGTCATTCGATCCGATGAGCGAAGCCTCACCGCCAAGTATCTCGTGATACGTGTCCAGGACAAGCGGCTCGTTGCCGATGCCGACGATCACGGCCCGTCCCAGCGGTGAAAGACAGCGGACCGCCTGCTGCATCGTCTTTGAACGGCCGAGCATCTCCACTGACACGTCCACGCCCCGGCCACCGGTGCGCCGCTTGATCTCTGCCACCGGGTCACCTGATCCGGCGTCGATCGGTATCGCGCCGTAGCTTTCCGCAAGCCGCAGACTTTCTTCGCGGATGTCCACCGCAAAGACGTCCAGGGCGCCGAAGGACCGGGCGAGCTGGACGGCCGACATCCCGAGCCCGCCCACGCCGATGATCGCCACCGATTCCCCCGCGGCAAGATGGGACTTTCGGAGAGCATGGTATGCAGTCGCCGACGCGCACATGAGAGTCGCTCCCTGCTCGAAGGGAATATTCTCCGGCAGGCGCAGCGCATTACGGGCGGGAATGGCGATCAGCTCTGCGAATCCCCCGTCGGTGTAGTGCCCGATCATGAGACCCGTGGGACAGAACTGCTCGTTGCCGGATGCGCACGACGGGCAGGAGCCGCAGGTGATATTGTAATGCAGGCAGACCCGGTTTCCGGACGCAAGCCCTTTCACGGCGTCGCCCACGCTTTCAACGANNTCCATCATCTCCAGGGGTGCGCCGACGCGCACGAGGCGTACCGCTTTCATGCCGGCAGCCTACAGCCTTCGAACCCTGCCGGAGCCGCTGATGTGCGTGTCCACCCGCGGCTCGCCGGCGTAGGAGACGCGGCCCGAACCGCTGATTCCGACGTCCAGGGTTTCGGTTGCGTGCACCGAGATGTCCCCGCTGCCGCTGATGCGCGTCACGGCCCGTTTGCATTCCAGGCCGTCTGCATGGATCCGGCCAGATCCCGATATCCGTGCTTCGAACGCCTGCGCGACACCCGAACAGGTGATGTTTCCCGATCCCGAAATGCGCGTCTCTACGGTGCCCTCCGCCAGGCCGCCTACGACGATCCTTCCCGATCCGCTGATCCGCACGCGGCATGCGCCTCCGCGCAGCCCGTTGCACGAGATGGTACCCGAGCCCTGCAGCACCATTTCCTCGAGGGTGCGCACCTTGAGGTGGTAGCGGATGTGCCGGTCCGCCAGGAACATCCAGGTGAACCACCACGTGATCCATTCGTACCACGGCATGCCCAGGCCGAGCACGAGCCTGCGGCCCGTCACGTCGGCTGCGATGCGCGTCATGAGGCTTGCGTCAGCCTCGATNNACTTCCTCTTTTCCGTCCGGCGCCTGCTCGATGACGAGCTCCCCGTAGCCCCGCAAGGCCACCTCGGAAAACGCCCCGAGACTTCGCGTTTCTGTCGCCATTCCACTTCCTCCCTTGCATCTATTGAATCCCGCCCAGGCTCGCTTTTGTCACCCCGGCGCGAGCTTGCGCATTCACCCCGGCGCGAGCTTGCGCATTNNGCTTGCGCATTCATGTCGGCGCGAGTTTGCGGGGCGGAGGCTCTAGTCCGCAAGGGAGCCCATCGGGTCCCACGCGGGCAGGACGATCGGCGCCTGATCCAGGGCCGCGCGCAGCTTTGCGGGGAGGGCGCTTTTGCGCGCCGCGATCTCGAACATGTGCTGGTCGAACCAGGAATCGTTCATGACGTAGAAGCCCTTGCCCTCACCCTTGTCACCCCAGCTGTTTTCCACGCGCCATTTCTTCGGCTTCCCGTGCTCCTCATCCACGCCGGTGAAGAGCATCGCGTGATTCATGCTCGTGCGCTTGTACAGGAGCCGATCTTCTTTCGATGCAAGCTCCAGCGGCGCGCCGTAAAGCGTTTCGAAGTCGAACATCCGGGCGTCCCACACCGAGAGGTCCCGGTGCAGCATCTTGCTGCAGTCGCACCCGAACCAGACCGCCTCGCCGCTCTTGAGGGTCTTGATCGCGATCTGCTTCATGGTGGCGATGTCGACATTCAGGTACGTGACGATCCCTCCCTCGACGACATTCCCCAGGTATTCGACGGTGAACGTGCGGCCGACCGGGCTGGTCTTCCGCGGATCGTGCACGAGTGCGACGTAGTCCCGCAAGGGCAGCGTCACGTACTTCTTCGTGAATGACCGCGGCGTGAGGCCCTTTTCCCGGTGAAACTTCTTCTTGTCATCGGTCCATTGCCAGTCGAACTCCTTCGGCGGATTCCCCATGTGGAGACGGAGTATCGTGAAGACGTCTCCCATGATCTTCTGCTTCGCCGCGCGCAGGTCCTCCACGGGCCTGCCCGCTGCATGCAGTCCGCGCAGCTCGAAGGCGCCGACGCGCAGCCGTCCGACCAGTGCGCCGTTCATGGCCCCCGTCGCGGACGAGCTCAGGGTTTCCGGCATTGCCGCCTTCGGCACGAGCCCGTATTTCAGCGCGATATTGACAAACATGTTCCACTGGCCGCCGTCGGCCACGCAGTTTTCCAGGATTGTGACGACGGTGCGGTCGTCGATGTCCTTCTCCGCGGTGCCGATGATCGCTTCCAGGAAATAGTTGGCCTTTTCCAGCTTATCCCAGAACATGAGCCAGCTCTGGGAGAACTCGAAGGTCTTCAGCTTCAGCTTTTTCATGACGCCGACGCGCAGGAGGTTTGTCGCGGCAAAGAGCCAGCAGCGTCCAGAGCTCTTCTGGTCCGTCGGCCCCCAGTCGTCAAGGCGCGTGGAAAAGTTGCGGTCCACCGTCATGGCGACGCGCTGGTTGAGACCGAGCTTGCCCGCGTCTGCTTCCGCCATTGCGTTCTGGCGCATGGTGTTGAGAGGGTCGGCATCGAAGCTCTTTCCTCGTTCGTCGATGAACGCCTGCGTCACTGCCGCGGCCACCCCGGCCACCGTACTCGGTGGCATTTGCGCATCCGCCGGGGTCGTGAGCGTCGGGGCGCGTCGTGGGGAACGTGTCGTCTGTGCCATTTGTGGAGTGCCTCCGTCGCGGCCACGGTACTCCGTGGTCGGCTCGCAAATGCCACGGCCTACCGTGGCCGGGGTGGCGGCAATTGTAGGTGCCGCCGTCTCGACGGTCAAGGCGGCCGTGTCCGTGGAGGCACGTCCGTGGCCGGCGCAACGCCTACGGCGTACCGTGGCCGGGCAAATGCCACGGCGTACCGTGGCCGGGGCTATTGCGCCGGGCTGAAGACGTCCCGCAGCTTTTTTTCCAGCATCGCAAGCTGGTACGGCTTCTGGAGGAAACCTGCCAGGCCCTTGCCGACGAAGCGCTGCACCGCTTCCTGCTCGTTGTAGCCGCTGGAGAGGAGCACCGGGACATGGGGATCGATGCGCCGGATTTCGCGGAAGGCTTCTTCACCGTCCATTTCGGGCATCGTAAGATCCATGAGAATGCAGGTGACCTGGTTCCGGTGGGCGGTGAAGACTTCGATTGCATGCCGGCCGTTGGTGGCCAGGAGCACGGTGAAACCCANNGGCCCGCTGCCGGCCGGGAACAGGATCTTGAATGTGCTCCCCTTGCCCTCCTCGCTGTAGACCTTGATCCCTCCCTTGTGCCCGCGCACGATGCCGAGCACCGCCGCCAGGCCGAGCCCCCGACCGGTAAACTTCGTCGTGAAGAAAGGCTCGAAGATCCGCTTTTGCGTCTCCGGGCCCATGCCCTTGCCCGTATCGGCGACCTCGAGGAAAACGTAGCGCCCTTCGGGGAGGCCTTCCTCGAGGCTGAGGCTGCGCAGGTAAGCGCGGTCGCACGTGATTGTTCCGGTGGAAAGGGAGATGACACCGGGCGCTTCCTGCAGCGCCTCGGAGGCATTGATGACGAGATTCATGACGATCTGCCGGAGCTGCGTCGCATCAGCCTCCACGGGAGGAATGCCGGGACTGAAGCTGAAGCGCAGCGCGGCCTTCTTGGACATGGAAACCAGCAACATCTCTTCCATTTCGTGGACCACGTCGTTGATGTCCAGCGACGCGATCACGAATCGCCCCTTGCCCGAGTAGGCGAGCATCTGCCGGCAGAGGTCTGCGGCGCGACGGGCCGCCTTTTCTATCTCCATGATGTTCTCACGCGCCGGCGACGCCGGCGGGAGAGCGCCTTGCGCAAGGTCTGCGTGGCCCAGCACGGCCATGAGGATGTTGTTGAAGTCGTGCGCGATGCCCCCGGCCAGGACGCCGAGGCTCTCCAGCTTCTGCGTCTGCAGCATCCGCAGTTCCAGGGCCTGCCGCTCGGCTTCCGCGCGGCGGCGTTCCGTAATATCGAGCACGGTGAAGCTCACACCGACGGCGCGATTGCCCGGCGAGAGTGGCGCCGTTCCCATGAAGATGTCGATAAACGAGCCGTCCTTCTTCAGCCACCGCGTCTCAACAAAGCCGACCCCCTGTGTATCCTCCGATTCACCCAGGATCCGTCCGACCCGCGCGTACTCCTCTTCCGTGGCGTAGAATCGGCGCGTCGGCATGTCCAGGAGCTCCTCCCGCGAATAGCCGGTCATCTCGCTCAAGCGGTGGTTTGATTCCTTGATGACGCGAAGAATCGACATGCCAATGCCGACCGGCGCCGCACGGAAAATTCCGGCAAGAAGCTGCTGCCGCTCCTCCAGCTCTTCCGTTTTTCTCTGCAGCGCCTCCCGCGCCAGCAATCGTTCGGTGACGTCGTGGAAGAGCACCGCGACCTGGCGCGGGGCGGACTGGAATGCGTGTATTTCCAGTCCACACGAGATCCGACGATCCTCGAAAAAGACCTGCTCGTCGTCGTAGATGCCGCCCTCACGGGCGACGCGTTTGTAGGCTTCGGGAAGCGCCGTTGCGGCGAGCATCGGGAAAGCCTGTTCGATCGTCGTCCCGCGCAGGGGGGCATCGTCGATGGAGAACATGCGGCCTGCCGTTTCATTCGCATCGACGAAGATAAGGGCCCCGTCATCGGCAAGCTCAAAGCGATGAACGCCGAAATGTGCGCTATGGATGAGGCTCTGCAGCGCCGCACGCGTCTGTTCCAGCTCGCGTGCCATGCCCGCCGCAGACGAATCGTTCTGCGAGGAGTCAGTGCTCATGGATGCTCCGGGCAAGGGCAATGTTCGAGAAAAGCTATCACAGCAAGATAGAGAAAGCAAGCGCGCGCATTATCACGCAGAGGCACCGGAATAGTGTCTCAGCCCGGCGCGCCAGAGAAGCCGCGAGGCGACGAAAAGCCCGACTGCCAGGCCGCCGGCCCCCAGCAGCGTGAGCCAGCCGAGCCTGCCCGCCAGGGCTTCCGCCGGCACCGTGACGGCGAAGGTCACGGGCACGAGGAACGTGAGCGCGAAGCGCAGCCATCCCGGGTAGAGCCCCACGGGCCAGCGGCCCGCATCGTACATGCTCTGAAAGATGACGAGGATATTCTCCACCCGTACGAACCAGAAGGCGAGCGTTGCAAGGATGAGCCAGAAGCTGTAGACGATGACGCCCCCTGCAACAAGCGCCGCGGCGAACTGCAGCGCGCGCACGGCGTCGATGCGGGACCCCATGCGCACGAGGGCGACGCCGATGACCGCCAGCCCGAGTGCGACGTCCGCGAGCTTCCAGATCTCCACCCGCTGGATGCTCGCGAGCACCTGGGCGTCCTCGGGCTTTGTCAGAATGAAATCCAGCGTCCCGTCGCGCACCGATTCGATCAACTGCTGCATGCTCGGCTGGATCAGGAGCCTGATGCATCCGCCGGCCAGGAAGTAGACCCCCACGAGCGCCACCACCTCGTCGGGTCGCCACCCTCCCAGGGACGCCGTGTAAGAGAAGACGATGGCCAGACCCGCAAGCGCTGTGCCCAGCTCGATGAGCGATTCCAGGAGCTGGAAGAAAAAGTTCGCCCGGTAGGCGAGCTCGCCCAGCACCCCGACCCGGACGAATGTGGTCAGCAGCCGCAGGAATCTCATGCTCCCACCGCGCCGTAAGTCCGCACGCCCGCCCGCCATACGAGGCGCAGGAGGAGGAGGCAGAGTCCCAGCCACGCCACCTGCGCCGCCATGCCTTCGAGGGCCTGCGGGAAGCTGAGCTTGCCGAGGAGCAGCTCCACGGGAAAACCGACCGTCCAGCGGAAGGGCAGGATCATGCCCGCCGCCTGGACGCCCCGCGGCAGGAGCGAAAGAGGAGCGATCTGGCCCGAGAGGAAAAGGGAGACGACAAAATAGATCTGGTTCACCGCCGACACGCGCGTGGTCCAGAAGGCCGCGAGGGCGAGCGTCCATTCCATGAGGAATCGCACGAGGAAAGCGAGAAAAACCGCGGGCAGGAAAGCCACCGTGCTCCACGCGCTGAAATGGAAGGCGGGGTGAAAGCCGAGCGCGATCACGGCGGCAGCCACCAGGATCAGGGGAAATGTCAGCAGCTTGAAGGCGACATTGTCGGCGATGTCGGAATGAATGGGGTGCACGGGACGCAGGAGGGCCATCGACATGGAGCCGTGGCGCACCCGGTATTCCAGCTCGAACATGATCCAGGTGAATGTGAGCTGGTTGACGATCATCAGCACGATGTAGTACGCCGCGAAATCCGCAGGCGTATAGCCCCCTGCCTGTCCTCCGCCGGACGCCGAGACGGCGGTCCAGACAGAAAGGGTGACCAGCGGCCCGAGCACCTGGCCGATGAGCCAGATGACCAGCGCGGCGCGGTATTGGAGCTGCACGGCGATCGTTGTGCGGAATTGCTGCCGATAGAGCTCGACCATGCCGTTCACGACGACGCCCCCTGCGCGAAGGCGCTCACGATGGCGTCCTCGATCGGCGGATCCTCCACCGTCAGGTCGATGACCGGCAGGTCCGCGAGAAGCCTGCCCGTGACACGGGCCGTCTCTTCCTTGGCGACGCGCAGCGTCGCCACTCCGTCGACGCAGGAGACGAGCTCCCCATAGGAGGAGAGGTCCGCGTCGCAGTCGCCGAGGTGAACGACGATTGTCTTGTGCGCGGTGAATTGCTTGACCAGCGCTGAGAGCTCTCCATCGAAGAGGAGCCTGCCCTCGTGGATGACGATCACGCGGCGGCAGAGCGCCTCCACGTCCGCCATGTAGTGGCTGGTGAGGAGCACTGTGGCGCCGTACCTCCTGTTGTAGTCGGCGATGAATGTCCTGATGCGGCGCTGCATCGTGACGTCCAGCCCGATGGTCGGCTCGTCGAGAAAGACGACGCGCGGTCGATGGAGGAGGGCCAGGGCGATCTCGCATTTCATGCGCTCGCCCAGGGAAAGGTTCCGCACCGGCTTTTTCAGGAGCGGTTCGAGGTCCAGCAGCGCGACAAGCTCGTCGAACGACGCGCGGTAGGCGACGGCGGGAATGCGGTAGATGGCGCGGTTCAGCTCGAAGGAGTCCGCCGCGGGGATGTCCCAGTTNNTGCTTCTCCCGCGCTCGGGTGCAGCAGCCCGGCGAGCATCTTCAGGGTCGTGGTCTTGCCTGCCCCGTTCGGCCCCAGGAACCCCACGATCTCGCCCGGAGCGAGGTCGAAGGAGATGCCCTCCACGGCGTGCACGTCGCGCGTGCGCCGATGGAGGAGACTTGCGAAGGCGGCGCGCGCACCTGCTTCGCGTTCGGGCACAACGTATGTCTTTCGCAGATCGCGGACGTGCACGGCGTCTGGCATGCCCTCACTATACGAACCGAGCGTTCCCGTACGCAAGCGCGCGGACAATACTCCGCGCCTTCGATTGACAGCACGCAATGCGGCCTGTTATGGTCTTTCGAGCAATCATCCAAGGAGAATCCCGTGGAGCGCGATGAATCGGGGGCCTACTGGGCCCTGCTCGGCTTGACAATTGCATTCACCATCGCCGGCATTGTGACGATGATCCCCAACACCGCGGCCCCGAAGCCGAATGTGCTCGGTTACAGGTCCGTCTGCAGCTTTGCACCGGCGGCCAGCGCGCTCTGCGGGCTGCTCGCGGGCATGACGTGCACGATTCGCAACCGCTGGGTGTCGCGGCGCGCCTCTGCAAAGCGCTTCCAGCCGCCGATCCTTCCGGTCGCCATCGGCATCCTCCTTCTCACGCTGGCTGCCGTTTTCGGCATCCGGTTCGGTGTCGCCCAGGCGCGTTTCGGCGACGTGATCGCCCGCACGGGGCATGCGGCGGGCACCCTGTCAGGGATTGCCGATGGCACGGGAAGCGCCACGATTGCAGAGGGGGACGTGTCGGCGACAGTGGAGCTCTCCGTGAAGGGGGGAGCCATCGAGGCGCTTCGACTCACGGCGGGCAGGAACGTGGACGCGGCGCTTGCGGATGAGATTTTCACCCGCGTGAAGAAAGCGGGCTCCGTCCAGGTGGACGCCGTGAGCGGCGCCACGGCGTCGAGCGAGGTGCTGCTGAAGGCCATCGCCGCTGCCGCAGCCGCAGCGCGCTGAGGGCGGCCACTGTACACCGTGGCATTTTGGGCGGCCACTGTAGTCAGTGGCATTTTGGGCGGACCGTGGCCGCCCTATTTCGGCAGCGTGCCGAAGACCTTTGCGAACCAGCGATGCACGCCGTGTATCGATGAGACCGGTTCCGCGAACATCATGATGCACCGGCCCGACACAGCGGTAAGCTTGTTTTCCTTGCAGGCGACAACGGCGGCGTCGCTCTGGGCGCCCTGCTGCAGCCACACCCGGGTGATCCCCGCGGCGACCGCGTCCCGCACGATCTTCTCACTCTGCGCGGACGGCGTGACGACCAGCACGGCCCCGACCTTGTCGGGGATCGCGGCGAGGTCAGGGTAGCACTTCTCCCCGCCGATGCTTTCCGCGTTCGGGTTGACGGGAATGATCCGGTAGCCTTTGGCCACGAGCTCTTTCTTGATGTTCGCGCTGAACGCTTTTTCATCCCGGGAGAGGCCTGCCATGGCGATGGTTTTTTGCGACAAGAAATCCTTGATATCCGCCTGCGTATTCATAGTTGCTCCTGTCTTTCTATTAAACACCCTTGGCGCGAAAACAGCTACTTACGTTTTCGCGCCCGCCCGTCCCGTCTTCAGGCGTTTCTCCAGCAGGCGCACGAGCATGGACAGCGAGATGGTGAGGAAGAGGTAGAGGAAAGCGACGATGTTATAGGTCTCGAAGAACTTGAACGTGCTCGCCGCGTAAACCTTGCCCATCTGGGTGACGTCCTGCACGCCCAGCGCGCTCACCAGGGCGGAGTCCTTGATCATGGCGACGAACTCGTTGCCCAGCGGCGGAAGAACGTTGCGCACCGCCTGGGGGAGCACGATGCGCACCATCACCTGCCGCTTGCGTAGACCCAGCGCGTATGCCGCCTCCCACTGGCCGGCGTGGATCGATTCAATGCCGGCGCGGAATATCTCCGAGATGAAAGCCCCGTAACCGAGCGTGAGAGCGATGATCGCACGCCAGGAAAAGGGGATGCTGCGGATACTGAGCGGGGCGATGATGCCGCGTGTCACCAGCGGGGAGAGCAGGAAGTTCACGGCCTCCACAATGCCCGGCGCCCCGATGAACGCGATGTAATAGAGGATCACGAGCATCGGGATCCCGCGCATGATCTCGACCCAGAATGTGGCAAGCTCGCGCACGACCCGGTAGCGCGACGTGCGGCAGAGCCCCAGGCCGAGACCGATGACCACCGAGAAGGAGAATGCCACGAGCGAGACCCA
>PMDT01000262.1:0-2440 GCA_003154555.1 Spirochaetaceae bacterium | reverse complement strand
TACTGCCGCCGGAAGCGCGGGGTGGAGAGCTTCCCCCCCGCGCTCGATTTCCCGCGCAGCTTTTGCCGGACGGCTATTTCGCGTTGTACTCGTAGAACCATTTCGTGGTGAGCTTATCGAGAGTTCCGTCCGCCTTCAGCGCCGCGATAGCGGCGTTGAACGGGCCGACGAGGTCCGAGCCCAGCCGGAAGATGAAGCCGTAGTTGTCGGTGCCCAGCGCATCGCCCACGACCTTCAGCTTGTCGGGATTGGCGCCGATGTAGCCCCGGCTGGACGCCGCGTCCATGAGGACCGTGTCGACGTCGCCTGCGAGCAGGGCCTGGACGGTTGCGCCGAATGTCTCGAAGAGCTTGATCCGGGGGTTGTCCTCTTTGCCGTCGAGCACGTTGTAGACGGCGACATAGAAATTGGTCGTACCCGCCTGCGATCCGATGAGCAGCTTCGGGTCAGCGGCGAAATCGGCGGCGTTCTTGAAGCGCGTCTCGTTCTTCCGTACGAGCATGAACTGCTGGCTCACCATGTACGAGTCGGAGAACGCGACCTGCTTCTTTCGCTCGTCAGTGATGGAGATCCCGTCCATGCCAACGTCGAATTGCCCGTCGCGAACGGCCTGGATCATTGTGTCCCACGATGTGATGCTCCACACGATCTTCGCGTTCAGACGCCTGCCGATCTCGTTCACCGCGTCGTATTCCCACCCAACGGCCTTGCCGTTCTTGTCGACGAAGTTCAGGGGAGTGAACGCATTCTCCGTCACGGCCCTGACGACCCTGCCCTTGAGGTCGGGCAACTTGACCTGGCCGAAAGCCGAGGCCGCGATCAGCACGGCGAGCGCCGCGACTGCCATCCTTTTCATCAGCTCCTCCTTTGAGAAACCCAAAATAATGCAATTGCAGGTCGCGTTCAAGGCGGCCACTGCCAGTGGCATTCGCGGCCACGGTACCCCGTGGCATTCATGCGGCCACGGTACCCCGTGGCATTNNATGCGGCCACGGCTAGTGGCATTCGCGCGCCACCTGTCGTATCTTAGGCGTATGATCGTCGAACCGCGGATTGAATCGTATATCGCCTCCCTTGGCGCGCAGCCCGATCCGGTGCTCGCGGCGATGGAGGCCCTGGCGGAGCGCCGGCATTTTCCCATCGTCGGCCGTCAAACGGGGTCGCTCCTCAGCCTCTTTGCAAAGGCCGTGGGCGCCCGCCGTGTCCTCGAGCTGGGCTCCGGGTACGGCTACTCCGCGCTGTGGTTCGCGCGCGCCCTGCCGGAGGATGGCATGGTGATCTGTACCGATCACTCCAGCGACAACCGCGACCTTGCCCTGGGATACTTCCGCACCGCCGGTCTTGAAAAGCGCGTGGAGTTCCACGTGGGCAATGCCCTGGCGATCGCGCGGGACCAGAAGCCGGGATTCGACGTCATCTTCAACGACATTGACAAGGAGGACTACGCCGCCAGCGTGCCTCTTGCTGTCTCGCTTCTGCGCTCAGGCGGCCTCTTTATCACTGACAATACCCTCTGGAAGGGAAAGGTCGTTGAGGCCGACACATCCGATGCGCTCGTTGAAAGCGTCCGCGCATTCAATAAGCTCGTCTTCTCCCGGCCCGACCTGGAAACAGTCCTCTTGCCCGTGCGCGACGGCATAACCGTGTGCCGCAAGAAATAGAGGCGAGCGGCGCGGATCGGATTGTTGCCCTTGTCCTGTCCGTCCTGCGTGAAGAGACCGGGGCGCGGCCACGTGTCACGGTGACATGGGCGCAAACCGCGACGGGCGTCATTGCCGCCGCCGGAGGCGCGCGCGCGACAATCAGCGGACCCGAGTCGATGAAACTGACACATCGCCTGCGCGCGCTGCACGACGCGATCCTGGTCGGTATCCAGACCGTGCTCGCCGACGACCCCCAGCTTTCCGTCCGGCTCGTCGAAGGATCTCAACCGCAACCCGTTGTGCTCGATTCCCGTCTTCGCTTCCCGCGCACTGCCCGACTCCTGGCGCGCGCCGACAGGAAGCCCTGGATTTTCTACCGCGCGGCCGATCCATCGGATGAACAGGAGCTGGAGAAACGCGGCGCGCGGCTCTTCCGAACCAGGGCCTCTGCACCGGGACTGGACCTTGCAGAGGTCCTGCGTGTGCTGGCAGCCCAGGGCATTCGATCGCTGATGGTGGAGGGTGGCGCAAAGGTCCTGCGCGCATTCATTGCGCAGGGACTTGCCTGCCAGGCTGTCGTCACTGTGAGCCAGTCGCGGATGGAAGGTGTGCCCGGGCCCGGCATTCCCGCGCTGCTCTCGTCCGTGCAGGAATCCCTGGGCCCCGACGCCGTGCTTTGGGGAAGGGTTGCCGCAATCTGAGGCGCCCGCCCGGTGCCGGAGCTTCCCTTCCCTGTTACGCTGCAACCCGCCATTGGCCGATAAATAAATCGGAGGACAGGGCGGAGTCGATGTCAG
>PMDT01000036.1 GCA_003154555.1 Spirochaetaceae bacterium | reverse complement strand
GCAAGGACCAGGGCATCCACGTGCGCAGCGGCATCCAGGCCTGCGGCGAGTTTTTTATCCAGTCGGCGCAGGTGCGGGAGTCACTGCAAAGCGTCAGTGGCGCCGCCGCCTGCAATTGGGAGAGCGCGGGTGTCTTTGTCGGAGCGCTGCGCTCGCGCATTCCTCCCGTGAGCATCCGCGCCGTCTCTGACCTCGGCGATGAGGATGCGATGCGGGACTTCAGGCGCAACGTACGGCGATGCGTGCAGGGCTTGTACCGTTTCATCCGCGACGCGCTGGAGGCCGGGTGGTTCGTCGAGCTCAACCGCAAGTGGCAGGCTGTGCCTCGGGGACAGATCGACAAGCTGCCCCAGAGGGTGCTGCCCTAGCGTGGCGAAGCCGCGCTAGGAGGAGCGCACATTCGAGCTTGATTTCGGGACCGGGCCGGGGTAGTATCAGGCCAGCACGCGAGAGGGGGGAATTGCAGTGTCGAAGACCTACGTGGAAACCTCGACCGAGCTGCTTGAAGGAATCGACGAAATGGTCCGGGAAGGCTACTACGCAAGCCGGACAGAGGGGATCAATGACGCGATCCGCCTCCTCCTGAAACAGTACAAGCTCTCGAAGCTCCATGAGAAGGATTCCGGCCTGATGGACAAGTCGGCCGTTGGAGGGGAGAACAGCGGGGGGTGATCGGCCAGATCGTCGCGGGCATAGACGGCTCACTCAACTCCCTCACGGCGTTCCAGTACGCCTTGGACCTCGCCCGCAGAGTGAAGGCGGAGGTCAAGGTCGTTTTCGTCGTGGATTCCCGCAAGACCGATCTTCCGATCATTTATGCCGCCAGCCACTTCGACTACGGTTTCGAGCGGGTGTACATCCCGCCCGAGCCCGGCCTCAAGGGCTTCTATGACCGGGTGCGGCACGATATTCGTGCATTCGCGGAGAACTGTCTCGCCCTCTGCCGCAAGGACGCGGAAGCCGCGCGCGTGCCGATGACCGCGCTGGTGCGGGAAGGGCTGCCGTCCGGCGTCCTCACGGAAGAGGCACGGTCGGGCGATCTCCTCGTCCTTGGTCAGAAGGGGGAAAACGCGCATATCGAGCGCGCCATCGTCGGCTCGACCACGGAAGATGTCGTCCGCTCGACCCCTCGGCCCGTGCTCGTCTGTCCCGCCAGTTTCAGAAGCCCCCAGCGCGTCCTTTTCCCGTACGACGGCAGCTCCGTCGCGGAAATCGCACTGCAGTTCTGCGTGAATGCATTCGGCAGCATCTGGGACGAGATGGTCGTGCTCACGGTGACCGAAGAGATGGAGGACAGCTTCCCCTTCGATACAGAGCTAGGCTACCTGGGAACGCATGGCATTCCCTATCGACTCGTCATGGAGACCGGCAAACCTGTTGACACTATCCCCAGGGTGGCCAAGCGGGAAAAGGCGGACCTGATCCTCATCGGCGCCCACGGCCGGCACAAGATCCGTGACTATCTCCTTGGCTCTACCGCATCCCACCTGATCCGCAAAAGCGACCTTCCCGTCCTCGTCGCGTTCTGACGGGGAACGCGCGCATGCGACCCCCCGCCGCGCGGAATCCCGAAGCAGAGCGGATGGTGCATCTGCAGCTCGAGCAGCGTGACATTACCGATCAGCGCGTGCGCGCCGCGATGAGGGCAGTTCCCCGTCATCTCTTTGTTCCTCCCGGCAGCCGCTCCTCCGCGTACGACGATCACCCCGTGTCCATCGGTCGTGGGCAGACGATCTCCCAGCCCTACATGGTCGCATTGATGACACAGGCGCTGGAGCTGCGGGGACGGGAGCGTGTCCTGGAGATCGGCACGGGAAGCGGCTACCAGACCGCGGTTCTCGCGGAGCTGTGCGCCGCGGTCTGGAGCGTGGAACGGATACCCGAGCTTGCCGAACGCGCGGCGCGCATCCTTGCCGAGCTTGGCGACGACAATGTCGCCCTGCGCACCGCTGACGGCAGTGCCGGCTGGCCGGAGGAGGCACCCTTCGACCGTATCGTCGTGACCGCGGCAGCCCCGTCGGTTCCTGCGCCGCTCGTGAGCCAGCTCGCCGACAATGGCGTGCTCGTCTTGCCCGTCGGTGACTGGCGCCGCGCACAGGAGCTCGTCATCGTCCGCCGGACGGCCGGCGCGGTCTCCGTGGAGCGAAGCGTCGGCTGCCGCTTCGTCCCGCTGATCGGCAGCGCGGGCTTCCCGGACACGGACCGTTGACAAAGGCGGCGCTCCGGCGCCCAATGCACACCGCGAGGGGAATCCCGACACATGGCTGTACCTGTTTTCCGTCCGACCGTCAAACGCAAGGACATGGGGAGCGTGCTCTCCTGCATCGTCTCCGACAAGCTCGGCCCGGGGGAAATCTCCCGTGAGCTCGCCTCGCGTGCCTGTCATCTGCTGGGCCACGCGGGCGGCGTGACGCTGGCCAATTCCTACATGGCGCTCTCTGTCGCGCTTGAAGCCCTCGGCGTCGGTTCCGGGGACTCGGTGATCCTGCCCGCGCTTGCCCCTGCGGTGTGGCTGCGCGTGCTTCTTGACCGGGGCATGGTGCCGCTTGTCGCCGACGTGGAGCCCGAGACCGCGTGCATCGACCCCGCGCAGGTTGCAGTGCTGGCGCAGAAAGGCGCGAAAGCAATCCTCGTGCCGCACACGCTGGGCATCGTCTGCGACATCGAGGCACTGAAAACGCACGGCATTCCCATCCTCGAGGATGCCTCGGACGCATTGGGGGGAAAGATCGGCGAGCTTCCCTGCGGCGGGACCGCGGATGTCTGCCTTCTGTCCCTGGACCCGGACGGCATCATCACCTGCGGGGGCGGAGCGCTCCTGCTCGGGCGGTCGCGCAACGTCAGCGCCGCCCTGCGGCGGATCCAGGAGGCTTCCCCCCTGTACTCACTGCTTCCCGACATGAACGCAGCCCTGGGAATTTCCCAGCTTGCAGCCCTGGAAACCTTCGTGCTCGCCCGCCGGGAAATCGCGGCCGTTTACGCGCAATCGCTTCTAAAGTCGCGCCACCGCAGCCTCGTGCAGAAAGTGGAGGCCGAAAATGTCCTTTCGTCTTTTCCCGTCGCCCTCTCGGACGGCATGAAAGAGGTGCGCACTTACGCGCTGAAGAAGAACGTCGATACGGTTCCCGCTTTTGCCGATACAATCGCGGCGCTCGAGGAATCGCCCGGCGCACACTGCGCCAGCGCCCGCTCGCTCGTCCTGCGCTGCCTCCTGTTCCCGCTCTACCCGATGCTGGGCAAGCGCGACGTCGAGGCCGTCTGCAAGGTCCTCGCGACGCTGCCCTAGCCACGGAAGGCGAGGGCCGACGAGGCCAG
>PMDT01000289.1 GCA_003154555.1 Spirochaetaceae bacterium | reverse complement strand
TGCGGAACTCGATGGCGCATTCCCGCGCGCCGGGTATCTCGAAGATCGACTGCGGAAGGGAAGAATCCCGCACATAGGAGACGTACGCGGCATCGAAAAGAATGAGCGCCTTGCTCCTGCGAGCATAGTCCACCCAGGCTGCGAGCTGCGCCCGGCTGATGGTGGCCCCCGTGGGATTGTTGGGGAAACAGAGATAGATGAGGTCGACGCGGGTGCGCGGGATGTCCGGCACGAACCCNNTTGTCCTCCGTGCAGTCCAGGTAGATGAGCCCCCCGTAACGCCCGTCGCGGAACGGACCCGTGCGACCCGCCATCACGTTCGTGTCGACGTAGACGGGATAGACGGGGTCGGGGACCGCGATGCGCAGGTCGCCGGCAAAGAGCTCCTGGATGTTTGCGGTGTCGCACTTGGAGCCGTCGCTCACGATGATCTCATCCGGTGCGATGTCCGCGCCGCGCGCCCTGTAGTCGGTTTCCGCGATGGCGGTGCGCAGAAAGTCGTAACCGAGATCGGGTCCGTAGCCCTTGAAGGTTGCGGCGCTCCCCATTTCCTCCACCGCCGCGTGGAACGCGGCGAGCACCGCGGGGGTCAGGGGCAGCGTCACATCGCCGATGCCAAGGCGGATGATTGGCCTGTCGGGACGCGCCTTCTGGAACGTCTCCACGCGACGGGCCACGTCGCTGAACAGGTACGAGGCGACAAGCCGCGGATAGTTTTCGTTGATCCGGATCATAGCGAGTTATACCGGCGCCCCGGGGTGCTGTCAACGCGGTCACGGTACTCCGTGACATTCGCCGGCATCGTACCCGGTGCCATTTGTGCGGTCACGCCGCCACCCCGGCCACGCCGGCCACGGTACNNTTCACGCGGTGGGGTGCCACTCATTCGCGCGCGCCCCGCGGGCCGCCTGGTGCCGTCGGCTTTGCAGGGCGCCCCGCATCGAGTACATTCAGGCCATGGAAATGAACCGCTACCCCATCGGCCGCTTCGCCTACGATGCCGACTCGACGCCCGACAAGCGTGCGGGCTGGATCCGCGACATCGCGGAGCTGCCCGCATACCTGCGCCGCTCGGTCGACGGTCTGGACGCCTCTCAGCTCGACACGCCGTACCGCGACGGGGGATGGTCCCCGCGCCAGATCGTCCACCATATCGCCGACAGCCACATGAACTCCTTCATTCGTTTCAAGCTGTGCCTCACGGAGGACACGCCGCAGATCAAGCCGTACAACCAGGACGCATGGGCAAAGCTTGCCGACGTTACCGGCGTGGACGTCGGCTTCTCCCTCTCCCTGCTCGAAGGACTCCACGCGCGATTCTCCGCGCTGCTCCGGTCCCTCAGGCCGGAGGATTTCGCAAAGACATTCCTCCACCCCGAGAACGGTCCGATGACGCTGGACCGCACGCTGCAGATCTATGCCTGGCACGGCAGGCATCACAGCGGCCAGATCCTCGCGTTGAGGGAAGCGCGGCACTGGAAATAGTCGTGTCGTGAAGTCGCCGAAACAGATCGCCGTGGAAAAGGAAAGCGCCTCACCCGCTCCCCGCCGGCAGGGTGTCGCCATCGCGGCGATCGCCGGTTGCGCCATCCTGTGGAGCAGCGCGGGGCTGTTCATCAAGATCGTCTCCTGGAATCCTTTTGCGATCGCGGGGGTACGGAGCTTCATCGGCGCGCTGGTGATCCTCGTGGCCATCCGCAAGCCGCGCTTTACATGGTCTTTCGCACAGATCGCCGGTGCGGTGTGCTACGCGGCCTGCATGATCGGCTTCGTGTCGGCGAACAAGCTCACCACGGCCGCGAACGCGATCCTCCTGCAGTACACGGCGCCGCTGTGGGTCGCCGCGTTCGGCTGGATCTTCCTGAAAGAAAAGGCGGGCGTCCTGGACTGGGTGACCATCGCGGTGGTGCTCGGCGGCATGGTGCTCTTTTTCATGGACAAGCTCACCGTCGGGGGCATGCAGGGGAACCTGCTGGCCATCGTGAGCGGCATATTCTTCGGGGGCGCCATCGTGGCATTCCGCGCCCAGAAGGATGGCTCGTCGATTGAATCCATCCTGCTCAGCCACGGCCTGACCATCCTCGTGTCGATCCCCTTCCTCTGGCAGGGAAGCCCGACGCTCGCCGGGTGGGGCGGTCTTGCATTCCTTGGCATCTTCCAGATCGGGATCTCCTCCCTCCTGCTCTCCTACGGGGTGAAACGCGTGACGGCGCTGCAGTCAATTCTCACGGCCGTGCTGGAGCCGATCTTCAATCCCGTCTGGGTCTTTCTCGTGCTGGGCGAGCGACCGGGACCGCACGCGCTGATCGGCGGCGTGGTGATCCTCGCGGCAGTGACGACACGATCCGTGCTCAGCCTTCGATTGGCGATGCACCGGGACACCTCCAACCAGGCCGCGAGCGCACCCGGGGTCACCGCCCCGCCGGCAAGCTGACGCAGGGCTGTTCCACCCGTGATGCCCATTTGCCTTGTGCGGTGACGAAGACTAACTTTGCGAATGAAAAAGATTCTATGGGCATCGCTGGTGATGTTCCTCGGGGTGGGAAGCACATACGCCCAGCAGGCGGTGAACAGTTTCCGATTCAACTGGGAAACCGGAGAAATCTCACTGGACATGCAGATCGAGGACATGACGTGGGAATTGAACGGTACAACTCTGCGGTTCACTGAAACCAGCACGGGTCGGGACGAGGGCCTGCCAGGAACGAAGCCCGCTTTTCGTCCGAGGGTAGTCCTGAATAAGGACCAACTGTCGAAGCTGAAGACTCTTCTCGCGGCGCTGGAGAGCGAACCCAGCGCTTCCCTGTTGCCAAAGGGATACCAGGGGACGCTGCTGAGCTACTCTCTCAGGTTTGGAATGCCACCGAAAAGCGTCACTTTTGAAGCGCCGCAATTGCAGGTCGATGCAATGAATCGGGACAATCCTGCGGGGACCACACCCGCGGCCGGCACCGCGGC
>PMDT01000035.1:3284-5079 GCA_003154555.1 Spirochaetaceae bacterium | reverse complement strand
CTGGCTCTTCTCGTCCTGGCAGTGCACGACGATGCCTGACGGAAGGTGCGTGATGCGGACCGCGGAGTCGGTCGTATTGACGCTCTGGCCGCCGGGGCCGCCCGACCGCATGACGTCGATGCGCAGGTCGTTCGGGTTGATCTCGATCTCCGTTTCTTCCACCTCGGGCAGGACCGCGACGGATGCCGTGGAGGTATGGATGCGGCCTCCCGCTTCCGTCACGGGCACGCGCTGCACGCCGCTTTCGTAACGCAGGCGCGCGTAGACCTCCTTGCCCGTGATGGAGGAGATGATCTCTTTGAAGCCGCCGATGCCCGTGGGGCTGGACGACATGATCTCCAGCTTCCATTTCTGGGAATCGGCATAGTAGGTGTACATGCGGAAGAGGTCCGCGGCGAAAAGGGCCGCCTCGTCGCCTCCCGTTCCCGCCCGGATTTCCACGATGACGTTCTTGTCGTCCAGGGGATCATGCGGCACCAGGAGCACCTTCAGGCGCTCCTCCGATTCGGCGCGGCGCTTCTCCAGGCCTCCCAGCTCGTCACGCGCCATCTCCGCGAGCTCCTTGTCGCCCGGGGATTCCGCGAGCTCGCGATTGGAGGCGATTTCCGCCTCGACGGCGCGCAACCTTGCGAACTCCTCAACGAGCGCCGCGAGCGATGCATGCTCCTGGCGCAGCTCGCGGTAGCGCTTCTGGTCCTTGATCACATCGGGATCGGAGATGAGGCCTTCCAGCTCTTCGTAGCGTTTCCTGCTTTTTTCCAGCTTGTCAATCACAGGATCAGGGTAACAAAAATGAAGGGGCCGATCAACGACGCGACGTCACTCCCGGCGCAAGAGGCGCTTCTGCCCCTCAGGCGCCCAGGATGGCCTTGATCTCCTCCGTGCGCTTCTGCGCCGTGGCGGCATCCCGCGCCTCCAGCCNNTCGATTTTGCCCGCCGCGAACCTTGTCTTGATGGCGGCCATGGCCTTGTCCTTGTCGGCCACCTCGACGTTAATCTCGGGCGATTGCGCGTAGCGACCTCGCAGAGGGGCGACCAGCTCGGAGAGCGGCCGGCGCCGGGTCGAGAGCAGGCGCAGGAGCACTGCCAGCGCGTACGCAGCGGATTCGGTGTAGTAGGTGTCGCTCACCTTGAAATAGACGTGCCCCGAGGTCTCCGCGCCGAAGATTGCATGCGACGACACCATGCGGTCGTAGAGATACGTATAGCCGACCCGGGAAACGACGGGCGTCCCGCCCGCTTCCTTGATGCGCTCGGGAAGCACGCGGGAGGAGATGAGATCGTAAACGATGGACGCGCCCGGCGTACGGGAAAGAAGCGCCTCCGCCACGAGGCAGGAGAGGAAGTAATTCTCTATGGCGGCGCCTTTTTCATCCACGAAGAGGATGCGGTCTCCATCGCCATCGAGGATGACCCCGAATGCCGCGCCCTGATCGACGACTGCCCGCGCCGCCTGAACCTTGGACTCCTCCTTCAACGGATTGGGGTCATGGTGCGGGAAAGTGCCATCGGGATTCTCATTCAGAATGACGGCATCGACGGAGAGCAGCTCCATGACGCGACGGAACACCCTGCCCGCCGACCCGTTGGAGACGTCGATGACAATGGGCTGCGAGAACCGCGCCCCGGCTGCCGCCGCGGCAACGAAGCGCGCGTAGGTCTCAAGACCGTCCACCTCGGGGAAGTCGCAGACGGGGACGACCGCGGGTGCCGGTATCTTTTCAACGATGGTCTCTATGTCCGAAAGACCCTTGTCGTAGCTGATCGAGCCGCCGGTGGCGTCGAACACTTTGAA
>PMDT01000035.1:0-3264 GCA_003154555.1 Spirochaetaceae bacterium | reverse complement strand
AGTGCCCGGTACAGCTCGGCGGAATGCACCCGCGCATCGTAGCCGATCATGAAGGCTGCAGCATGCAGATGCCGCGGAAGAGCGCGGCCCAGACGGTAGGCCAGCCCGTCGTCCACGCCCTGCCCCCAGACTCCCCTGATGTCGTAGGTCTTGAACACGCTCATGTCGCTGTCATAGCACGAGCGGATACGTATGGATAGATGCTCCGAACCAGAGCCAAATACGCGGAGTACCGCAAAACAAATGCACGGCGTACCGTGCAGAGCAAAATGCACCGGGTACGGTGCAGAGCAAAATACGCGGAGTACCGCGTTGGGTTGACATGCAGGTGCCCTGTTTGTACCTTGACCCGGGCGTGTCGCCGCGCAATGAACCCCACAACAGAGGAAGGGAGAGATGGGACCGACCCTCATCGGACTCTTGCAGGAATCCGTCATAAAGTTCGCTTCTTTGGCGGCCCTCAAATTCCGCGGTCCCACGGGGGAGTTCCAGACACTCACCTACGCCGAGCTGTACAACGCCGTCAAGGAGCTGGGAACAGGTCTCATCTCTACCGGCCTGCACCCCGGCACGCACGTCGCCCTTCTGTCTGAGAACAACCCNNTGAGCGACCGCGAGCTGGAGCAGGTGATGACCCACGCCGACTGCGAGGCGGCGATCGTGGAAGACACTTCCCTCCTCTATCGCCTCCTTTCGCTGCGGCGCAGGCTGCGGCGACTCAAAAAGATCGTCGTGATGGATTTCGCCGGCGCAAAGCCCGATGCGGGGACGGGCGAGGAAAGGGTCCTCATCTACAGCTGGGACGAGGTGCTGAAGAAGGGCCGGGCCCGCATTGCCCGCGGCGGGAGGACCTTCGAGCTGCGCGGCGCAAGCGTCACACCGGCCGATACCGCCACGCTCGTCTATACCTCGGGGACGACGGGCAGGCCGAAAGGGGTCATGCTCTCCCACGGCAGCATCATGCACAACGTGGCCAGCGTGCATGCATACATGAGCCCCGCACCGGGGACGACCTGGCTCTCCGTGCTCCCCGTCTGGCACTCCTTCGAACGCACGGTTGAATACTGCAGCATCTCCTTCGGCAGCACCATCGCCTGCTCGCGGCCCACCGAATGGAAAATACTCGAAGACCTCAAAGACCTTTCCCCGGAATACCTCGTCGTGGTGCCGACGCTCCTGGAGGCGATGGAAAAGAGCATCGGGCGCAGGCTCGGTCCGATCGGGGGCTTCCTCACTCGCTTCGAAAAGTTCTACCAGGTTTTCTCGGGATTCATCAGGGGCCGTTATCCCCGGTTTCGGCGTGAGGAACGCGTGCTGGAGATCGTCGCCGCCGTCGTGCCGCTCGTGCTCCTGTCCCCGGTGAAGCTCGTCTCCCAGATCTTCCTGCGCAATCGCGTGCGCGGGATGCTGGGAGGAAAACTGCGGGCAATCATCTGCGGCGGCGGGGCGCTCCCCGCGTATCTCGACCGGTACTTTGCCGCCATCGGCGTGAACGTCCTCGAGGGGTACGGCCTCACGGAAGCGTCACCCATCGTGAGCATGCGCGCGGAGAAGTCCCCCGTGCTCGGTACGGTGGGGCGACCTCTGGCGTCCACCGAGGTGCGCATCGTCGGGGACAAGGGCGAAAGCCTCGCGGCGGGTCGCAAAGGCCACGTCCAGGTGAAAGGGCCGCAGGTGATGCTCGGGTATTACAAGGACCCGGCCGCCACGCGGCAGCTCCTCTCCAGCGACGGATGGCTTTCCACGTGGGACAGCGGCATCTTCACCGTGGACGGAAATCTCGTCATTACCGGCCGGATGAAAAACGCCATCGTCCTGCGCTCGGGCGAGCGCGTGGAGCCCGAGCCCATCGAGATGGTCGTCCAGGAGTCCCCCTACGTGCAGGAGGCGGTNNGCTCGCCGATTCCCGGAAAATTCCGTGGACGGATGCGAAGGAGATGGTGGGCAATCCCGCGATATTCCGATTCTACCAGGACGAGGTGCAGACGCAGCTCGTGAACAACGGCATGACCTTCCCCGGCGGCAAGGCGCCGCGCATCGCGCTCCTGCCGGCCGAGTTCGAGGTCGGGCGCGAGCTCACCCGCACGCTCACGAAGCGCCGCGAGGTGATCTCCGCGCTCTATGGCGGGGTCATCGAGCGCCTGTATCGATCCTGAGGCCGCCGAGCCGATCGCGCACGACCCTCATGCGCGCGTCCATCTCTTCCCACGCCGTCATCGCCGTTTCGTGCCGCAGGTGGTTCTCCGCGTGCTGCCTGCGCAAGTCCCGCATGCGGTCGCCATTGGCATAGATCGCCGGCTGCGCCATCGATTCCTCGATCGCCTTCCGCGCAGCCTCCAGCCCTTCCACCTGGCGCATGAGCTCGTTCTCCTGCTTTTCGAGTGACCGCAGCTCGCTCTTGAGCTTTTTCTCTTCCTCGCGTTCCCGTTGCGTCGCGGTCTTCGGCTCCTCACGCACGGCCGCGGCGGGAGCGCCCGGTTCACCGGCCGCCTCCTCACTGGCAAGCTTGCGCAGGTAGTACTCATAGTCACCGGGCAGATAGCGCGCACCGCCGTTTTTCACTTCCAGGACCGAGGTGGCCAGGTGCGAGATGAAGTGACGGTCGTGCGACACGAAGATCACCGTGCCGGGGAATCCGTGCAGCGCATCCAGGAGCACATCCTTGGAGGCGATGTCGAGGTGATTCGTCGGCTCGTCCAGGATCAGGAGATTCGCGGGGCGTAGAAGAAGCAGCAGCATCGCCAGCCGGCTCTTTTCGCCTCCACTCAGGACCGAGACGGGCTTGAAGACGTCATCGCCGCGAAAGAGGAAGGCGCCCAGGAGCGTGCGCAGCTCGGGAATGAGCGATGTCGGCGCCGCAGCCTCCATCTCCTCGATCACCTGCCGGTCGCTCTGCCAGGCATCGGCATTTTCCTGAGAATAGAATGCCGGGACGACGCCTGTTCCCCACTTCAGCGTGCCGCCGTCCGGGGGCTCGCGGCCGCCGATGATCCGCAGAAGCGTCGATTTCCCCGCTCCGTTGACGCCGACGACCACGAGCTTGTCGCCCTTGGAGATGTCGACGCCGACGCCGTCGAAGACGCGAATGCCGCCATAGGACTTCGCAAGACCTTGCGCCTCGAGCACGACCCTTCCACAGGCAGGCGGTGTCGGAAAGTGGAAGTGTATTGACTTCACGACGGGCGGGACCTCGATGCGCTCGATCTTCTCCAGGGCGGTGATCCTGCTCTGCACGAGGCGCGCCTTGGAGGCGTTGTAGCGGAA
>PMDT01000317.1 GCA_003154555.1 Spirochaetaceae bacterium | reverse complement strand
ACCGGCGGCTGGGCCTGCGGCGCGACCTCCACGAGATCCGCACCCGATTCCCGGGCCATCTGCAGCGCTTCGAATGTCGGCACGATGCCTTTCTGATTTCCGTCCGCGTCGATCAACCGCACCTCGCGGACCCGTATGCCCTCATTGATCCTGAGATCCTTCTCGGCCAATATACCTCCTTCCCGCATGATGGGGATTTCGTCGACTATAGCATCTGGAAGAGAAAAGGNNGTACCGTGCAAGGTACCGTGGCCGGCGTGGCCGCGTCAAATGCCACCGCGGGGTTCCCGTTCCGGGAGCGGCCGCAAAAGCCGCTGCGCCGTCGAGAGTGGCCCTCCCGCGCTTTCTACAGGTTTCCCATCAGCGCGTTCCACTTCTCTTGTAGATACTTCTTGAACTCGTACTCATCGTGGTAGTCGGAGGCAAGCTCCTCTATCGCGCGGGAGATCTCAGAGAATATCTCCTTAATAAGGGCGGGAAGCGGCCCGGCGTCCGCTTTGCCGGAAGGGATCTGGAAGCTCGGGACGAAGATCGATTCCTTCAGCCTCTGGAGGCCGGGTTCGTCCTTCCCCCCGTCCATGAGCTTTGTCGTGTCGGCGATCACCTCTTGCGGGGAGTAGGCGGTGATGAAGTCCTTGATGCCCTTCACCTCGATGTCTCCGAGCTGGGTGCAACGCACGTATTCCTTGATTTCCTGGTAGGTAGCATCCGTCAGCAGGATGTCGCCGGGCGGCGCCTTGCTCTGCATGCGGGAGGCGACATTCACGACCTCCCCGAATATGTCCTTACCTTTGCGGATCACGGAGCCGGTGTTCAGCCCGATGCGGGTCTGGAACTTCTCCTGGTCGATGCGCATCGCGCTATAGTCCTTGATCTTCTTCTGCACCGTGATGGCGGCAACAGTGGCTCCGACCGGTGACTTGAAGTAGGCGAGGATTCCGTCGCCCATCTTTTTCACGATCCTGCCCTGGCAGTCGTCGATGGTGTCTGTCACGATGTCCTCAAAGGCCTTGATGAGCTTCATTAAATCTGTCGGCTTCATCGTGGTCGATTTTTCCGTGTACCCCGCGATGTCGATGAAGAAAACCGTCAGGGTCTGGGTGCTTTCGCGTCGAAACTTGAACTCCAGCTTGGCCTGGCCCAGCGTGCTTTCCGTGCTGGCCTGGCTTTCCTCCGCGGCGGCCTGCGGCTCATTGCGGGAGCCTTCCCGAGGCACCACCGTGAGAATGGCGAGCAGCCCCTGGCGAAGCTCCTCCGCATAGCTGCCCTGGCTGAGCTCGGGGAGCAGCGCGCGCAGGGCCTTCTGGACGGGGAGATTGTCCATGCGGACCATGTCGAGCGCGAGGCCGAATGTGTCACGCGCGAGAGGCTTGGAGAGGCCGGCGAGCAGATCGGAGACCATCTCTGCGTCTCCCGACTGCACGTGGTCGCTCACGATCTGGGCCGCATAGTCGTCCGCCATGGACAGCAGCGCGAGCAGCGCCTCCACGCGCACGCTGCGTTCCGTATCCTCCAGCAGGAGGTAAAGACGGTTCGTCACGACGTCGGCCGGGGCGCCCGATCCGCGCGCCGCCAGTGACTTGATGATACGGACCGCGACGGTACGAGCCGTGGGCGATGCATGCGACGTGAGATCGAGTGCGAAGTGGCTGAATGTTGCGTCGGCGTACTTCGCAAGCATGTCGCCGATGCGCAGCTTCAGCGCGTCCGCCGCGTCGCGCAGATCGAGCGACTTCAGCAGCGGCAGGAGCTGGCGCTGCATCCCCGCGAGATTCATGCCTTCCAGTGTCTCCACGACGAGCGCGCGCGACTGCGGTGCGAGGGTCGGCAGCTGCGCGATGTGGACAAGCGGGCCGAGCATGATCTTGGGGGGGATGAAGCGCGCCCCGCGGATGTAACCGTTCAGCGAGCGGATGTTGCGGTTCGGCTCCTTGAAGTACTCCCGCGACTGCTCGATGATGGAGCGGGTCAGGAGCTGGCAGAGGGTGACGACGCTCGTCTCCTCCAGGAAATGGATCCGCTCCGCGCGCGCAAAATCGAGGATCTCCTGTATCTTCTTGGAGGTCGTCTTGATTTCGAGCGCCCCGGCGACCCTGATGAGGCGATTCAGACGCCGCAGGTAGAAGGGGCGGCTCAGGTCCACGCGCGCGAGCTGCGTCAGGACCGCCAGGCGGTCCTTTTTCTCCGTCTGCGCGAAGAGCGGAATGCACGCTTCGAACCTGTTCTGGTCCTCCTTCGGCTTTCCGGCAAGCAGGGAACGGATCTGTGCAACGGGGGGCGTGCGTCCCGTGTAGCCGTCTTCCTTGAAGAACGCCGTCACATCGGCCAGCACTGTCGGGGTCGCGTATTTCTCCATGATCGTTGCGAGCACGGTGGCGAGGAGCATCTCCTTGGTGATGCCGCGCAGGGAGATATAGTTCTTGCGCATCTTGGCGAAGACCGTGTCCAGGTGCGCCGAGGTGATGACGGAGAATTCGCTGAGGAGATGGGGAGAGGCGGTTTTCACTTCGAGCACGATTTTCTTGAGGAAGTCTCCGACGAGAGCCTCTGTCTCCGCGTCGATGTGGGGCGTGATCAAAAGGAGGCGGAAGACCCGCGTGGGGTAGCGCAGCCTGCCCTGGAACTGGGTGAGCGACGTGAGGAAAGCAAGAACAGTCTGCTTGTCGCCCTTTTGCAGGGATTCGATGACATAATTGGCCTGCGGGTTTTTTGCCTTCAGGGTGTAGACGCAGAGGTAGCTTCCCCGCGCGGCGGGAGAGAGGGATTCCGCGGGAAGCTCCATGACCTCCTGGCTCCCGGTCTGCAGCATCTTGATGAAGGCCGCCTGCTGGACGCTCGGGAAGGCGCGAGGAAGGGTATCCTTCAACAGCGCGTACTTCTCCATCTCCACGATGGATTCCACCGCGATCCGCTTGACATTCTCGCTCTGCTTGGGATCGGCATAAACGGCGGCGTTCAGCTCCTGGACCTGGGGAGCGGTGGGGGAGATGGTGTTGATGGCGCTCAGGATCTCCGTGCGCATCTCCTCCTCGGGGAAGTGCGTGAAATACTTGATGAGCATTCCCGTGGAGGAAGGAGCGCGGATGGCCATGAGGGATTTGACCGCCGCGATGCGCTGCGACTGCTTCCCGCGCTCGATGATCTGGTACAGGTGCTGGATTGCAATTTCGTTGCCCAGCGATCCGGACGCCTGGATTGCCGCCTCGCTGATGCCGATATCGGAGTTGTAGATCTCCTTCACCAGCACCGTGAAGACTTCCTCATCATAGAAGTTCTTGAGGAGGATCAATGCTGTTATTCTGGATTCTCTGCTCAGCGCTCCGACGATATTTCGTTGAACCGGATTTACTGCCATTTCCTGTCGGCTATCTCGCTGTGACACTCACAACAATCGTAATCTCTCCCCGTTCGCTTGTCAACCTCGCCGTTGTGTCGCCGTTGTATCCATGATCGATTCGTCCTATAGTCGGGCCATGAGACGCGCGTTCGTCGTTTTCCTCGCGATGCTCATGCTGGCAGGCTGCGCGACCAGCCCCCAGAATCGCGCGCTCGCCGCTGACTACTACGACCTTGGGAATGCCTACGTCGAGCTCGGGCAGTACGACAAGGCGATCCAGCGCTTCGAGCAGTCGATACGGCTGGACCCCGGGCTGGCCAAGGCGGACTTCAATCTTGCCATGGCCTATGCGCATATGAAGCGCACCGACGATGCTGTTGCCATTTTCAAGCGTCTTCTGTCCACTGACCCGAAGAACACCCAGGCGATGGCCGGTCTCGCGTGGGCCCTCCATCTCGGCGGCCATGACCAGGAAGCCCTTACCGAATACGACTCTCTCCTGCTCCTGTCCCCGGCGGACCTCGATGCGTTGTACAACAGCGGGATTATTCTCTGGAAGCTGAATCGGCCGTCGGATGCCCTGGGACAGTTGCAGACCCTGCTCCTGAAATCACCCGACGACCTTGACGCCCTTTACGCGGTGGGCTCGTTGCTCTTGTCGCTTGGCGATGCGCCGGGTGCCGCCGACATTTTGTCCCGGTACCTGGAAAAGAAGCCCGACGATGCAGAGGCGATGTATCTCGCCGCCGCCGCCGCCGAACAACAAAAGAANNCGGGCTGGACTCGCTCGGCAAGGCGCTGGACGCCGGGTTCAAGGACGCGGAGGCGGTGAAGGCATTTCTGGGCTCGCCGGGGCTCCTGGAACGAGACAAGGTCGAGGCGGCGCTCACCGCCCATTCACTCATGCCGTTGTCCCCGCCGGCGAACACACCGGAGGCGGTGCCTGCCTCCGGCGCAGTGACGGGCTCCGCACCCTCCACGGGCGGGGCACCTGCTACGGGCTCCACGCCGGCCACCGGCTCCGCGCCCCCCGCGCGGTAAGGTGCGGACCTACTTCAGACCGGAAAGGGCCGCCTGGATCTGCTGATGCGTATCTTCGGGCGACTTTGAGGAATCGATGTCCTTCAACAGTTTCCGTCCCCTGTAGAACGCGATAAGGGGTTCGGTCTGGGTCCG
>PMDT01000280.1 GCA_003154555.1 Spirochaetaceae bacterium | reverse complement strand
GCAAAACGAAGTCCGCGCGGGAGGACGGCACGACTCGGTCCATTCATACTCACATCCTTTCATCTGCTTTTATTTGAGGCGCAGGAACTGTAACAGACAACGCGCCGCCGCACAAGGATGCGGCGCCAACGCATCAGGAAGAAGGGCACGCGGGAGGCTTGAGATAACGGCTATGGCGGTAAGGGCTTAGATTCGATGCGCGGCCTGCGCACACTGCCAAACCGGGCAGAGCGCGCTGCCGCAATCAGAAATCACTTTTTCAGGAAGGTCTTTCGGTCCCGGAGTCCCCCGCCGCGGGCGCGGAATCCGTTGGTGCTGCATCGGGTTGAGCGGCGTCAGCAGGCTGTTCGCCGGGCTCCAGGGGTTCACCCGTTGTCCCGTCGTCCGCCGTGCTTCCCGGCTCACCCTCGTGCTTCTTGTTGAACCGGCGCTGCCTCTTTTCTTCCTGTTTCTTCAGACGGGCGAGCTCCTTACGGCGCTTTTCGCTCTGATACGGCGATCTGCCCATGAGATCCTCCTCTCTGCGTACTGCCGTGCGCGGGCATGAATCATCGGGAGAAGGCGGAAGAGAAAAGGGAGGCGCGGCCCGGACGTTGATCCGGACCGGGTCCCCCCCGTTCCATACAGAGGCCTAGTAGTAGCGGCTCTTTCCACCGCCCCCGCCGCTGCGGTTGCTGTCGCGCGGCTTGTCGTTCGCTTCGTTCACCTTCAGCTGCCGGCCATCGAGCTCCCTGCCGTTCAGGGCGGTCATGGCAGCGCGGGCAGCGTCTTCCGACGCCATCTCCACGAAGCCGAAGCCCTTTGCCCGGCCGGTGTAGCGGTCGGTGATCACGTTGACGGACACCACCTCGCCGTACTGGGCGAAGAGCTGCCNNTCATGTTGCCGACATAGATTTTCTTGGCCATGTCGATCCCCCTTTTCGAGCGGAGCTTTTCCCCGCTTCCCTAGATGTGAACAGAGCCTGTCGACGACAAGCTCACGACGCTCCTGTCGACACGGCGTGCGGCACGTTCGGGCAGCAATATGTGCGGCTTTTCGAAACGGGGGAAATAGAATGGATTCGAAGAGGGATTACTTTATGGGGCAGTAATTCGATCACTCGAGATTCTTCCAGATTCACCCCTGGGCGGCATTCATCGAATCAGATGCAATCCCGCGTGTGCCAGATCATCTCTCCGCGCGCCAGTCCTCAAGAACGCGGTATTCCTGCGCCAGTCAGTCCTGTTTCAACGAAACCATCCCAAGAGCGCCCGAATACGTTGTGAATCATATACGAAAGGGGTAATGCCGTCAAGAGAAAGAATCCATCGTGTCCCGGGAAGGCATGACCGAAGCTTCCTTGACAGCAGAACGGCCGGCCGGTAGCATCAGGAAGGCAATAACGTGAGTGAAATGAGCTATCTCCTCGCGATTTTTGCGGTCGTCGAGCATCTGAACAAGTCTGAATTGCCCACGACGAGCAAGAAGCTAATTATCGCGTACGCCAACGAGGCCTCTGGCGGCAGTTTCATGGAAAAGGCACGCGCTGCCGTGCATCGCTACACGCAGACGGTTTTGCCGTCCCTGCAAAGCATCCAGGAAAAATCGAGGACGCAGAAGCTCGACAAGCTGGACCATCTTGTTCTGAAGCTGGAATACGAGGCCTCGCGGCTGCCTGTCTGAACTGCTATTTCGACCGCCGCTTTTTCCGCTCTTTCGGCAGTGCGCGCTTCCTCGTCCTTTTCTTGTTCTCGACGATCGACCGAACGAAGAAAAACCCGACGATCAGGAAGGTGAGGACCGGTGAAAGCCATGCTGGCGTCTCGAAACCGAAACCGTCGCCCATCATCACGACCCCGAGGACGAAAATCGAATACATCGCCCCGTTCTTGATGTAGCGCAGCGTGCGGATCCGCTCGATGTTGCCGACCGTGATCTGGCGGACGATGACGGCGCCCAGGCCGTTGCCGAGGATGATGAGCGGGACCGACAGCGTGAAGGCGAACGCGCCCAGCACACCGTCGATGGAGAACGTCGTGTCGATGATCTCCAGGTAGAGAAGCTTGCTGAGGTCCGAGAGCGCCCCGGTCATGAGCCGCTTTTCCTGCGCCTCCGCGTTCTCCTTGAAGCCATTCGTGATGAAGAAAACCGTGGAGCCGATGACCGCCGCAAATGAGACCAGGCTGCTCGTGCGCAGCGTGAACCAGACAGTGAGGGCGAGGAACACGGAGGCCACCGCATAGAACCACACGCCCTTGGATGAGAAAAACTTTTCTCCAACAATGCCGAAGTTCTTCGGCTCGATGAAGAGCCAGTGGAAGAAGAGGAGCACGAGAAAGACGCCCCCTCCCATGAACAACACGGGAGCCGCCGCGTGCACCGCGTCGTGAACGACCGGGTCGCTGGAAAACGCCGCCGTGAGTGCCCCGATCGGCCCGAGCTGCGGCACGGCCAGCCAGACGATGAGCCAGGGCAGGAGCCCGCGCACGACGAAGACCGCGAAGAGCATTCCCCAGATCAGGAACCAGCGCCGCGCGCGGGCTCCCATGCCGGAGAGCACCTCGGCGTTGATGATCGCGTTGTCCACGCTCGACACCGTCTCGAAGAGGGAAAGCCCGAGGATCGTGAGGGCGATGGTGAACAGGCTCATGGCGGCATCCTACCGCAGGGAGGCTCGCGCGCACAGACGCAGATCCCGGGCACAGGGAGGACGGGCCTTGCAAAGCACTGCCGGGGCCGGTATCGTTCGTGAGCCGCCGCGGCGAACACCCGCATGAATGCAAAACTGCTCGAAGCGTGTGCCCTTTTGCTCGGGCCCACGGCCCGCGCGAAAGGGGCAGCGATCCTCCAGCATCTCGACGTGGCTGTCGTCCGCCGTGCGTACCGCGTGCTGGCGGTTGCCACGCATCCGGACTCCGCGCGGCGATTCGGGTCACGCCAGTCGGACGGCCGTCGTTTTGTCGAAGCCTCCAACGCCTACGAGCTCGTCATGAGCTATCTCCTGGGCCGTCCTTCGCCGGCGGCCCGCGGGGGAGGCCCCCGGACGGACGCCGCGCGCAGCCAGGGTGCCCGACGCCCCGGGTCGGACCGTCGCGGTGCCGGGGAAAATGCGAAGAAGCCGCAGGATAAGGGACCGGGGGAAAAACAGAAGCCCGGGGATAAACGCGCGACAGGCGACAAGCGACACACCGAGCAGAAGCAGGGGGAAAAGCGAAAGACGGAGGAGAAGCGTGAGACGGGTCGGGCGGGGGACGCCGGCCAGACGCGCGGCGCGGGTCAGGCGCATACAGCCGGCGGCTCTCGCGCAACGGCGCTCTTCTACCACGGACCGGTGCCCCGGCGCAAGCTGCGCCTGGCGGAGTTTCTTTACTATACCGGTAGAATCTCATGGCAGAGTCTCATCAGCGCCATTGTCTGGCAGCGCGCAATGCAGCCGAAATTCGGAGAGCTTGCGCGCGAGATGAAAGGCATTTCAAGTCAGGATCTGGCCAGGATCCTCAGCTCACGGCTGCGCCACGAGCAGACGGGCCAGACGGCACAGAGGCTCCGTCTCCTTTCAGCGACAGAGGTGGAGCGCGTCCTGCGGCTGCAGCGCGCGCGGCGACGGCTGATCGGGCGCTACTTTGTGGAGAAGGAGAGCATGCCCGGTGATGCGCTCAGCGGCATCATGCACGAGCTCTTCCGGCACAACGCGCGCTACGGTCCGGGGTGAGGGCTGTTTCAGGCCGGCCGCGAGGAATATCGGAGCATACTTCTTGTCATAGTTTCAGCACAGTCTTGGAACGGCTCGCGATTCAGTCAGCGGCACGTTGCCCCGCCTGTTGATCTCCTCTATCTTCATCTGCATGCATGAGGGAGTTCCCGGACACGACCCTGCCGGGGAGATGAAGGCAACGAGCGGGCCGGTCGCGCGTCTGCCGTACGGCGTGACCCCCGCTTTTGCGCGCCTTGCGCGAAGCGAAGATCCTCGGCGCGATCCGATCGCCGCCCAGTACGTGCCCACAGAAAGCGAGCGCGTGACGCTGCCCTACGAGACCGACGACCCCATCGGCGACACGCGCTACCTCGTGACCGAAAGACTCGTCCACCACTACACCGACCGTGCTCTCCTGCTGGTGAGCGACCGCTGCGCCACCTACTGTCGATTCTGCTTCCGTCGTCACTTCACCGGGCATGGGGGAGGGCGGATCACGGAAAGTCAGCTCGAAGATGCATGCACGTATCTTGGGGGGGCCCCGGGCATCAAGGAGATACTCCTCTCCGGCGGCGACCCTCTCATGCTCTCCGACCAGGAACTGGAGACGATCATCGGGCGGTTGAAGAAGGTCGATCCCCGCTACATCATCAGGGTCTGCACGCGCATGCCGGTCTTCCTCCCGTCACGCGTAACGGAATCGCTTGCGCACATGCTGGGCTCATTCGATTCGATCTGGGCCGTGATCCATGCCGACCATCCCCGTGAGCTCTCGGATGATCTCCGCGTCGCCGTGCGCAGGCTGCTTGCCGCGGGTATTCCCGTCCTCGACCAGACAGTGCTGCTGCGGGGCATCAACGACGATGCCGATACGCTGGAAGAGCTCTTCCGCGGCCTCGTGCGGGCGGGCGTGAAGCCGTACTACCTCTTCCAGGGGGATCTCGCCGCAGGCACATCGCATTTCCGCGTCACCATTGAACGGGGCATAGAGCTGATGCGGGAGCTGCGCAGTCGTCTCTCGGGACTGGCCCTGCCCACCTATGCGGTGGACCTGCCGCGCGGAGCGGGGAAGGTGCCCATCGAATCCTCACTCCTGCGCATCGAGGAAGACGCCTACGTCCTGCGCGGCCCTGACGGCGGGGAGCATCGCTACCCGCGGGAGAGCAACCAGGGGGGCCACCCCTAGGGAACCGTGAGGTCGCCACGCGTGACGCGTACCTGGAGCAGCTTGTTTCGACGCTTGCTTCGCAGGCAGCGGCAGACGCCGTCGATTCGACGCAGAAAGGCGCCGCTCTTAGCGGGGCTTTTTCCGGGACGGTGGGCGGGGCTTCACCCGTCGCTTCTCTGCCGACTTGGCCGGCTTTCTCTTGCGCTTCACGCGTGGCGCGCCTTTTTTTGCGGGCACCTTCCCCGCGCGCGACCGCGGCGGTATCCGGGCCGGTGGCGCGCCGACATCCACGTTCAGGCCGAATATCGCGCCGAGGTCTTTTTCCGAGATGCGCCTGCCCTTGCCGCCGCTCACCACTTCCTGCACGGCGGCTTCTGCGCGCGCATCGATCAGCTCATCGTGATCGACCCCGCGGAGCAGAAACAGGAGCTCGGGCTGCGTGTCCAGCCGCGCACCGACCCCGTAGAGCACGGCCGCCACGTGCTTGCACATGGTGGCCCAATCCGGGCAGGAGCACTGCATCCTGATCTCGCGCGGCGAGGGGAAGAGTCCCGTTTCGCGATCCGTCACGACTTCCATCACCCCCGCGGAAAGGCGTCCCTGGAGGAGATCGAGCAGGGAGACGATCTTGCCCGTGCAGCGCTTCTTGATGGAATCCCAGGAGGGACCGGGGAGCGGCCTGATGTCCACGGCCACGTCGTACATGCTGCTGCCCTGGACCTTCGCATTGATGCGACCGCGCAGGATCTCGAGGTGACAGACCGAGCCGTTCCGTACGTAGGTCCTGCCCCGGGGGAGCCTGTTCTCGAAATCGCTGTACGATTCCAGGTGATCGCACCAGGCCTTTCCCCAGAATGTCTGCGCAATGTGCCGGCCTTCGATCGTGACCGGCTGGAGGGTCACGCCGCTCCTGCGCATCCGGCCCATGGCCTGCTCGGCGCTCTTGCGGCGTTCGGCAACAGGCACGTAGGGTTTGAAGCCGCCATTCATGCGCTCACTCCGCCCGCGCTCGCTCGATGTCGAGCGAGATCGTCGACAGGAGCTCTTCGTCGCTCATCTCTGTCAGGAGCACTTCTCCCCCGGCATCGAGGAGGTCGCGCGCAAGAGTGGTCTTCTGCCGGATCAGCTCGTCGATTTTCTCCTCCACGGTCCCGCGGCAGACGAACGTGTGCACCAGGACATTCTTTTTCTGCCCGATGCGGAAGGCGCGATCCGTCGCCTGGTTTTCCACGGCCGGGTTCCACCANNTCCACCAGCGATCGAAATGGATGACATGGGAGGCGGCAGTGAGATTCAGTCCGGTGCCTCCCGCCTTCAGGGAAAGCACGAAGAACGGCGGCCCGTCATCAGCCTGGAAAGCTTCCACGAGTTTCTGCCGTTCCGCTACGCGCGTCTGCCCGTGAAGCACGAGGCCCGGCCTGCCGAAAACCCCCGCGAGAAATGTCGCCAGCGGCTCGGTCATCTCACGAAACTGCGTGAAGACGAGCAAGCGATCCTGGCGCTGCGCGATCTCCTCCCCGATCTCGCGAAGCCGCGCGAACTTGCCGCTCGCCGCCGGTTCCCAGCGGCCATCGCCCCGGAGCTGGGAAGGATGATTGCATACCTGCTTCAGCGAAAGGAGGGCGGCCAGGACCGCGCCGCGCCGCTGGATGCCTTCCTGCCCCTGGAGGCTGGCGGCCAGCTTGTCGACGACGCTCTTGTAGAGAGCCGCCTGTTCCTTCGTAAGTCCGCACCATGCCGGCACGACTGTCTTGTCCGGCAGGTCGGCGATGACCGCCTTGTCGGTTTTCATCCGTCGGAGGATGTACGGCCGCACGAGATTTCGGATCGGCAGGAAGCGCTCGATCGGGTTCTTTTCCAGCTCTTTTGCAAAGGCGGAAAAGCGCGCCTGCGTTCCCAGGAGGCCGGGGCAGAGGAAGTCGAAGAGCGACCAGAGATCGGAGAGCCGGTTTTCTACCGGCGTTCCCGTCAGGGCGACACGCGTCTTTGCGCGCAGGCGTTTCACCGCCCGGGTCTGGCGCGCCCCGGGATTCTTGATGGCCTGCGCTTCGTCAAGCGCGAGCAGGGTCCAGTCTACTGACTCCAGCCATGGCTGCCGAACCACCATGCCGTACGTTGTGAGCACGGCGTCGGTACGGGCAAGCTCGTCGGCGGCGATGGGATCTGCGGGAAGCGGCCCGAAGGACGGGTGCAGGAAGCGAACGCTGAGCGATGGAGCGAATCGCTCGATCTCCGCCTTCCAGTTGGCAAGGAGCGACGCAGGGAGCACGAGGAGTGAAGGGCCGGCCTTCTGCGCGCGGAGGAGCAGGAGAAGACCGAGGACCTGTATGGTTTTTCCCAGGCCCATGTCATCGGCAAGACAGGCGCCCAGGCCCAGCCCGGCGAGCAGACGCAGCCATCGCACACCGGCCTCCTGGTAGGGGCGGAGCGTGGCGTGGAGCTCCCGGCCGGGGAGTGCCGTCTGCAACGCCTCGGGAGACCGTAGTTGCTCCAGGACCTGCTTCAGCCACGCCCCTGCCTCCACGAAGGACCATGCTGCTGCCTCAACCCCGGGGGCAACAAGATTTTCGGATGCCCCCGCAAGAAGGCGCATCCCCTCGGCGAAAGAGATGCCGTCCTTGCCGGCGCCTTCCCGGAGCAGCTGCCAGTGCGCGAGCGCTTCGGAGAGCTTTTTCGTATCGACCTCGACCCATCGGCCCTTCAGGAAGACAAGCCCGTCCGATCCGGAAAGCAGGCGGCGTATTTCCTTGTCTGTCAGCGTCTGGTCCCCGACGGCCACGTCGACCTTGAAGTCCAGCAGCGCATCCAGGCCCAGCACACCGTGCGTTTGCGACCCGATCCTGACCGCCGCCATCGGCCTGCTCCGCCGGGTCCACCAGTCCGGCACGCGCACGAGCACCCCGCTCTGCTCGTACAGGGGGATTTCCCGGAGGAAGCGATAGGCCTCGTCGGCCGTCCAGGCAAGGGGATGGTAGATGTCGCGTGAATCCACCAGCTGCCGGATGACAGGGCTCGCCGCCGCCGCGCGCTCGACGGGTGTCAGGAGATGGATCAAAGCCTTGCGGTTTCTTTCCCCGGCAAACTCCTGGAGCGCACGGGAAAGGGGCTGGTAACGAATGCCGGCAGAAGAGGAAACGCGCGGCGCATACGTGGCAAGAAAGGCAAAGGGGAAGTCGGGATCCTTCTTGTTTTCTGCCAGGTGGAAGCAGACCCGGCCGACCTGCCGCCACAGGGGCGCATGCGCCGACAGGAACTTCTCCAGGCCGCCGGCGCGCACGGCCTCCGCGCAGGTCCATTCATCCAGCTCTGTCCAGAGCCGGTGGAGCACCACCTCCGTCAGGTACTCGGCGCCCTGAAGGGGCGGCAGGCTGAGAAGCAACGTCATTGTATCCGCGGGGGAGGGCGGCGGCACGGGCGGCAGGTCCGCGATTTCTGCAGGCGTATGGCAGCGCTCGCTCAGGTAGCGCGCGGCAAAATCACGCCAGTACGCAAGCTGCGGCGGAAGGCCTCCGCTCGTGGGGTGCGCGGCAAGCTCGAAAAGACCGGCGGAAGCGCTGGCCTGGAAGGCCTCCTGGGCGCGCACGGATGTGGATGGCTCTCCGGTCGACGGGGTCCGTGTCCAGTCAGCAGCGGGACGCAGATGTCCCGAAGGAGTAATGCGGAGGTATTCCTGTACCGCGGACGCAGAAGCCACGATGCCGGATCATAAGGGACTACGATGCGCCGGGCAAGCGAAGGGTCGGTCGGTGCCGCGGATCAGCTCAGATAGTCCTTCAGCTTGCCCAGGCCCTCCTCGATGTTCTGTACATCGATGCCGGAATACGACAGGCGGATGTAGCGCTCGTTTTCCTGCGGCAGGGGCTTGCCGAAATGCATGCGCGTGCAGAATGAGACCCCTGTTGCCTCGAGGATCGTGCGGCGGAACTTTTCATAGTCGTCGATTTTCATCGCACGCATGATGCGGGTCACGTTGGGAAAGAGGTAGAAGGTGGCATTGGGCCGGTGGCACGTCATGCCCGGAATGCCGCTTGCCAGCTCGTGGCAGCGGTTGCGCCGGCGGCGCAGGACCTCGATGATCTGCTTTGCCCCATCCTGCGGCCCGGTGAGCGCTTCCAGGCCGCCATATTGGACGAAGTGATTGGTGCACGACTCGTCATTCACGTTGAGCTTCGCGATGGCATCCACCATGCCCGTCGGTCCCACCGCCGCCCCCAGCCGCCACCCGGTCATCGCATACTTCTTCGAAAACGTGTAAAGGATGAGGCAGCGCTCCTCCATGCCGGGGAGCGTCGCCAGGGACAGGGATTCTCCCTCGTAGCGGATGTCGAAGTATGCCTCGTCGCAGAGTACGGTGAGATCGTGGCGGATCGCAAGCTCGGCAATTGCCGCAAGCTCTTCCGGGCTCGCCTCCGCTCCCGTGGGGTTCTGCAGGTTGTTGAAGATCAGCAGGCGCGTGGCCGGCGTGATTCGTTTTTCGATGTCCTGCACATTCAGCGCGAACCCCTGCGGCGTTTCTTCGTAGCTGTAGGGCACGGGGCGTCCACCGTGAAAGGCGATCGCGGATTCGTAGATCGGGTAGCCCGGACTGGGGTAGAGGACCTCGTCACCGGGATTCATGAAGGAAAGAATGAATTTGTGGATGACCGGTTTGCCGCCCGGCTGGATGGCGACATTTGCCTCTGTGTAGCCCGTCCCATGGCTGCGGTTGATGTCCGCGGCAACGGCTTCGCGGAGCTCCGGGATGCCCCAGTTGGAGCAGTAGCCGGTCTTTCCGTCCCGCATCGTGCGGGTCGTCGCCTCGATGATATTCGGCGGGGTCTTCAGGTCCATGTCACCGATGTGGAAGGGGAAGATCCGAAGGCCCGTCTGGGCGAGCTTCCTGCTTTCATCCGCCACGGCAAAAGCTGTTTCGGTGCCGAGTCTTGAGAATCGGTCTGCCAGTTTCATGTCACGCCTCCTACAGTTCCGGCACGCGCGTGATTTCCTCGTAGCCGGCCGGCTCGTGCCGCCCGACGATGCCGACCAGCATGTACTCGCGCAGAAGCGGGTGGTAGCGGAACTCCTTCAGAAGACGGAAGTTCTCGATCTGCCCGGAATGCTTCACGTGTGTCCGCGTGCCCGTGCAGGGGATCTGGTGATCGCCGATGCTGATGCGATCCTCACCGGCCGGCGCGATCAGCACGTCCGCCGCGATGATCTCCTTCACCCGGTTTTCGAGCTGCACGAGGTCGATGCGCGGCTCCTGCTGGAAGCTGATGACAAAGCCATGCTTCACGTCGGAGTGGTGCACCGGGATCTTGTAGTTGTAATCGCGCTCCAGCACGTAGCTGGTGATGTCCTCCGCGGAGTGCGCCATGAGCCGGTAGCGTATCGTCTTGTCCGCAACGGCCTTTATCGATGCCGGAAAGGGGCCGAACACGCCGGGCCTCGCCACGATGACTTCTTCCCCGATGCCGAACATGATCTGCGCGTTATAGCCCAGGGCCTCGTAGAGCAGGTCGAAATGCTCGACGATGACGCGCCGACCGTGGGAGACCGCAACGGTGACAGCCTCGGCGATCTGCCAGGGCTGGCGGAAGGCGCGCTCGTAGCGCACGTCGATATGGAATGTGTGCGGCGCGAAGTAGTCGTCGGGTGAGAAGGCATAGAGCTGGGCAGGCCGGATATTGACGCCGTCGTCATCGTTGGTGAGCTCGAGGCCGGGGAAGAGGCCCTTGATGAGCGTGGATTTCCCCGAGCCCTCGGCACCGATGATGCCGACCAGGAGATCGCTGGGGTAGAGGTAGCGTCGGGAAAGCTCGGCGCCCAGCATGTAAAGGCGTTGCCTGCCGCGCGGCGCGTAGTAGGTGGCATAGATAAGCGTCTCGGACGACCATGTGGGATGGGAAAACGACTGCTGCAGCTGGCTGATGTCGGGCTTGCTGTCTGCCATTGTTACCCTTCTTCCTCGAACTCTATCGAAAGAAGCGGCGCATGCTGCTGCGCGCCGTAGATGTCCGTGTCACCGGGGGCGCCTGAAGCGATGCGCCGGCGGATGGTGGCCTTCACGGCGTTGCACGGCTCGAACCACACGATGCCCAGTATTTCGGACGTGTCCACATTGTAGAGCCGGCTGATGAGGTCCCTGGAAATGATCGCGCGGTCGCGGAAGAGCTCGTAGTGCTTTCTGTCGTTGAACATGACATCGAGGGTGAGCTCGTAGGGACCCGAGTTCTTGGACCGGATGACACGCGCGACATCGAGGATGCTCTTTTTCATGACTTTGCCCCGTTCCTGACATGCACCACCTCGAGCGGAAAGCCGGCAGGGTCATCCACCTGCATGAGGTGGTAGATCGAGAAGCCATAGACGTCTCCTGCGCGGATGTCTGAAGGCGAAAAGGGAAAGGCGAGATTGCCCGCCGTGGAGATGCGCCCGGGGTAGCCGTAGTGCAGGAGCGTGGACCGGGTGACGCTCACCAGGGTATCGGCCTGCTCCTGCGTCGGCGAGATTGCCTCGATCACGATTCCCAGCTCGTGGGACGTCGTTATGCGGACCGGCTCACCCGGACCCATGACACCATTCTTGCCGTAGACATGGAAGTAAAGCTCGCCCGCAACGGTGTTCCCTGCCATGGCGCGTACCTGCTGGCGTACGGCCTCAAGGACAGGCTCGATATCGCGCACCATGATCGGGTCGCGCACTCCCGCGATGCTGAGCGACCGCGAGCCGATCCTGCGCGACCCTTCCAGCTTCACCCAGTAGGCGGGCGTCTTCTCGTGCCGGCTGCCGCGTACCTCGACGCGTCCTTCACCAAGGTCCGTGAACGAGCAGCCGGTCAGGTCGATGAGGCCGCCGGGACCGGGAAGCCGGTACGGGTCGGACTTTTCGTAGAGCGTGTGCGCGGCCGCCGATTCGCGCGTGAAACGGCGCTTCGGTGAAAGAGCCTCCAGCACGAAACGGTCGTCGAATATCGTGGCGAATGCGCAGTCGGCTCCGCTTCCCGGAGTGGCTGCAATGGCGCCGCACTCGAGGATCTTTCCCATGTGCAGGCAGAGGCCCTCGGGAAAGCCTTTCATAATAGGAAGCGCTGCAAAGTTGGCGGGGTCGTAGCACCGGCCGGCCAGCACGACATTGCAGCCCGCTGCAAGCGCCTTCTGCAGCGGCTCGCACCCGATCTGCGCGACGATATGCGGGGATTCGTCTATCGCCTTCCCATCCAGCGTCGGCACAAAGGGCAGCGCCTGGATCCTGCCGGCCGCCAGTGCTGCTTTCACGGTCTGCTTGCTCACGTCAGAGGCGATGACACCCATCGTGAAGCTTAAGTTCTGTTCACGCGCGATCTCTTCGATAATGGACCGGCACCACGCGAGATGCGGCGCCGCACCCGATCCGCCCGCCGTCCCCACCACGACGGGAACGCCACGCCGCACGCCTTCCACGAGCATGAAGGTGAGGTCCCGCTTCACGAATGCGCGATCGGTGAAGGACTTGCCGCTGCCCAGGTAGTACGGCCCGGGATCGGTGGAGCCTGCGTCGCAGGCAATCAGATCGGGCTTCTTTGCGACCCCGTTGCGAAAAGACTCTTCGGGAAAGCCGTACCCGAGTATGGCCGTGGGAGAGAGGACCCTGAACTCGCGCGCACTCACTTCTTCACCTCCCGGGCCGAAAGGACCGCGCGGGTGCGCTCCATTTCGTTCTTCACGATCATGTATCCCTCGTCGAAGCCCATGCCGGGCTTTGCGAGCATGCGCATCGGGTGCGTTGCCATGGCAAGCTGCACGCAACTGCGCGCGGAGACGTCCGTCTCGTTGCACGTGCCGCCCTGGTAGGCCTCCATGCCGTGCGCCGTGCAGTACAGGACGCTGTCCACGATGTTCTGGATGCCGCCGAGGTCCGGTGTTTTTATCTGCACCATGTGGCAGGCTGAGGCATCGGTGAAGTCGCGCACGTCCTCCAGGGTGTTGCACCATTCGTCAGCGACGATGCGCACCGGGGATTCGCGCCGTTCCAGCTCGACCCGGATGGCGCGCAGCGCTTCCATCTGCCGTGCCTTTTCTCCGACGTCGACAGGCCCCTCGATGTACAGCCGATGCGGACCTGCCTCCTTCTGCAGGGAAGCAAGATATGCGGCGACACGGATTGGATCGTCGTCGAAGATGAGCCCGATGGTCCCGTACACGTCGATGTGCAGGTCCGGCAGGTATCCCGGGTGCGGGGCGAGTTTCCTTATTCGCGCAGCGAGCCATTTGATGTACTCGCGGAGCTTTTCTCCGTCCTGGCCCAGCTTTTCATCAACTGAATTGATAAGCCCGTGCGGCAGAACATCGACCGCCTTGAGTATCATCTTGTCCACGTTTTCATAGCGATTGTCGCCCGACTGCCCGAATATCGGTACCGGTGAGGCATCGAGGGGCAGTTTCCATTCCCGGCAGATCACCTCGCAGCCGGTGCAGCGCTCTGCATGTGCGCGCGCATCGAGCAGCGCCTGGCTGACGCCATAGCGGATGGCCGTGTGCAGGGGCAGCCCGTCCACGCGCACCGCCTCGATGCCCGCCGCCATCGTGCGGAACCCGGCTACCTCGGCACCCTCCAGCAACGGCCGCACGTGCCTTTCGAGCACCGGGATGAAATCCACGGCGAGGAAGAGCGGGTCCCTGCCGCCCGCGCCGGAGTACTGCACTGCCGCGCAGTCGCCCAGCGCGACGCTGCCATCGTCCAGGAGAAGCATCACGGAGATGCACTCACCGCCCACCCTGATGCGGCGGAAGCCCGTCGTGACCGCGGCTCCGGCATAGTCGAAGCCGTCGTGGGACGAACCGGTCTTTATGGCGCGCTGGTCGTCGAAGAAGAAGGCAGAACGACCGGGAACGAAAATCACCCGCGTGATCCTCATCGAGGCCTCCCGACAAGCCTGCCCTTGCTGACGGCGTAAATGTCGTCGGTTACCATCTGGAAAGAGACGCTGCGGCCTTCCGCCCGGGCGCGCTCGGCCAGCTTTTCGCGGTGCAGCGCCGCGATGTCGTCATCCAGCGGCACGGCGCCGGGGTTGAAGATGCGGATGCAGCCTTCGTTGTCGCGCATGGGAAGTATCTTGCCGCGCGTATGCACGGAAGGCGCGAACGGGACGTCGAGGATGCCCGCCTCGAATGCCGCCGCGGCCCCTGCCGCGGTATCACCCGAGCCGAGCGCGAGCACGCGGGGAAGGAGGCAGTCCACCTCGCGCCGGATGATCTCCTTTTCCCGAAGCACCTGCGGGGTCTCGATGCGCGGCTGGTCGGCGAGCATGTCGACCGTCTGCCGCGAGGCGCGCAGGCCTTGCGCGTTCGCCTCCTTGGTGGGGATGCCCATCGCCTCGTGCGGTGTCTTCACGATCACCTTGTCGGCGCCGCTGAGAGCGGCGACCGCGGCGCCCCAGCAGATGATGGAAAATGCGCGCGACTCGTCTTCGGGGAAGCCGCCCATCCATTGGTGAAACACGATGCTGAGCTCGTAACCGGAAAAGCCTGCATCCTGGAAGTACTCGTCCGCCAGCTCTCTGAGCGTCGCGATCGCGGCGATGTCCTGTGCCATGTTGCCGCCCTGGCCGTAGCCGAGCGTGATCGAACGCACGCCCTGCTCCAGCGCCAGAAGGCCTTCCAGAATTGCCACCGCGTGCCCGATGCAGGGAGGAACGAGAGTGCCCGTCAGCGGCCCGAACGGCTCCCGGTTGATCGGGAAGCCTCTCTCCTCGTACAGTCCGCAGAGCCTGTCGACGTATTTCCAATCCTGCAGGGACTTGGCCAGGGGCACGTTCTTCGTGTAGGGAATGTTGTACGAGATACCCCCGCCTTCAAAGCTCGTGAATCCACCCGCCAGGGTGATCTCCGCAAGCAGGCGCGCATCCGGAGTGCCGTGTCGGACCTGCACGGGCCGGCTCACGGCGTCGGTGACCCTGCGGCAGCCCGCCACGCCGTGATTCACAGCCGGGAAGCCGTTGAGCAGCGAGGTTCCCGCGTTGACTGATTTCTCGATGCCTCGCGCCGCCTCCTCGTAGCGATTCTGCCGCGTATAGGCATCGATCGTTGTCGGGAGGAGATCCGCCTCACCTTCCGTTTCGAGGTACTTCAGGAGCCTGATGTGCTCGTCGATGAGGGCGACCCCCGCCCGCGGCTGGGTGAGCACACGCCGTGCGTCGCGGGCCGCGCGCATGGCCGTGGAGAAGCGTTTTGCCGCGGGGATCTTCGCCTGCCACGCGAATGCCTCGTCGAGGTCCACCTCGGCGCCCGTCGGCCAGGATGAAAGCACGGCCGGACGCGCGGCAAGGAGCTGGGCGAGCGGCATCTTCTTATCGCGCATGCATCTCCCCGGCGGTCATGAGCCCGCCCACGCACTCTGAGGCAAGCAGGGCCGCCTCTTTCCGATGTGCCGCTGCGATGTTTCCAAGCAGGGGTAAAAGGTATCGCGTATCTGCCGCGACCCGGGGCGACACGGGCAGGAGCCTCATGGCACCCGTGTCGCGTTGTGCGGCGGAAAGGGCGCGCTTGAGCGGCGCATCGGAGCCCCGCCGGGCAAGCCACCCGCCGCTTGCCGCGATGAGCGTAACGCCGCGCAGGTCCTTGCCGCGCTGGATGCGGACCTTCCCCCCCGGCGTCCAGACCTCCTCCGCGGTTCCGGCGTGCCGGCAAAGGGCATGGAAGAGGCACGCCTCCGCGAGTATGTCGTCGAACAGACGTTCGGCGTCATTGCCGGGAAGTACCGCGGTGTGTTCCCGGGCGCTCTGCACCCAGGCCGCAAATGCCTCCGCGGATGCTCCTTCCTTCTGCAGGCGGGCTTCGACGTACGCATGACCCGTCTCGGCGGCCGAGGCGGCCCCGACACGCAGACCCAGGTCTCCCTCCACGGTCCGCATGAGCGAAGGCGGCTCGATACCGCGCAGAACCGTGCCTTCGTCCGGGGAGAAAGCCGGGCAGAGCGAATAGACGTCGGTCGTGGCTCCACCCATGTCGATGAGGAGAAGGGAAGGAGGGCCGCCTGCGGCCGCATCACCGCTTGCCGCAATTGCCTCCAGAAGCTCGTAGACGGCAAGAGGCGTGGGCCGAATATCTCCCGCGCACGCCGCGCGCACTGCTTCCAGTCCCTTTCCTTCGACGATGCGCTGCAGGAAAATGGAACGTATCGCGGCGCGGGCGGGCTCGATGTCGAGCACGCCGACCTCGGGCATGACGTTGCGAACGACCTGGAGCGGCCTGCCCGAAAGGATACGGAGCACCTCGGCCTCGAGGGTTGCGTTGCCTGCATAGACCACGGCTGCGGCTCCCCTCATCCCCGCAAGGGCGCGCGCGTTGTGAAGGACATAGGTCTCGTTGCCGCCGTCGGTGCCGCCGCAGAGAAGCACGATGTCGGGCTTCATCGCTTCGATCACGGCCAATTGGCGATCGGTGATCTTGTAGGCGGTGTGCGCCGCGATCCGCCCGCCTGCAGAGGATGCGACAAGACGCGCGACGCTCACGGTGAGATCAGGCACGATGCCGATAGCCGCGATGGAAAGCCCGCCCTTTGCCGACGAGCAGACATGGACGGGAAGCTCCGCGCCGATGCGCGTTATCGAGGTATCGGACGCCAGCCCCAGGAGCGCGCACGCCGCGGCCGCGACGCCGCGCGAAAGGTCATCCTGGGTGGTTGGCACCTGGCTCGTGCCCAGCACAGAGGGAATGTCCTCCAGACCGAAGAGCGCCGCCTTTGTCCACGTGGAACCGATGTCGATACTGAGAAGACGTTTCACGCCGGGCGCTCCGTGACAGGTTCCCGCGGCCGGGCGCGGATGTCTTCTTCGAGCAGGCGTGCCGCTTTTTCAAGATCATCGTTCGGGAAAAAGACCCGGTCGAAGCCCATGGCAGAGAACTTTTCAGCGACCGCCTCGTGCGGGGTTTTGCCCACCACCAGGTTGCCGCCGACGTAGAGAACGATCTGCTCCAGACCGCGCTCCACGCACCGGCCGCGGAACCCTTCGCAGTCAATCTCGCCGTGTCCGTAGAGCGAAGAAACGAGGATCGCCGCCGCGCCCGTCTCGATGGCCGCGTCGATGAACTCGTCCTGCGACACCATGACCCCGAGATTCACCACCCGGAAGCCCTTCTCGTTGAAGAAGGCGTCGAGGATCTTGTTGCCGACGGAGTGGCAGTCGGCGCCGATGACGCCGAGCACGATCGTCGGAGCATTCATGACGCATCCCCGTGGGACTCGACCCGGCTTTCCAGGAGATCGCGTACCCGTTCCTCCACGTACACGAGAGATCCTTTTTCGATCTGGTAGTCGAAGACGATGACGGCGCCCCCCCGCTCGGAAAAGGAGAGCAGGGCGCGCGCCTCTTCGCGCGACGGCGAGCCATGACCGCCCGGCGGAAGGATGAGAACCTGCCGGTTGCGGGCGAAATCCGAAAGCGCACCCGGGGCGCGCGGCCAGAACAGCGCATCGACGGGGCCGCCCACGTGCATGCCCTCCAGCCGCTGCCGGACGATGGCGAGGAACTTCACGCTTTCACAGAGAACGCCGATCCGGGCGTCCTGTTTCACCGATGCCAGGCGCACGATGGTTTCCTGGCTGGGTGCCACCGTGACGCGCAGGATGCGTCGCACCAGGGTCGGGACGAGCGCGCAGACATCGGCATAGTGCGTGGAGGTGGTGAGCAGGAGATCGAAGTCACGCAGCCGTTCGGCGGGGGCGGCATCGTCTGCAAGATCCGCCAGGAGATAGGTGCGGATGCTGATCCTGGAGAGAAGCCCGATCTGTCGCTGGAAGATGCCGAGCGTCTCGGGGTTGCAGTCCACCGCGGCGACATTCAGGCCGGCAAGGGCTTCTTCCTGGCCGGTAATCGCCAGGTCCACCATCGCCCGCATCTCGGGGTAGCCGAATCGAAGCCGGGCCAGCGAATCGATCAGCCGGCGTATCATTCCCTCCGCCTGCTCCTTCCTTCCGGCAGCGTCCTGGGGATCCCGCGCGATGACGATGCTGCCCCGGCCCTGGGCAACCTCGATCAGGGACATGCGGACGAGCTCCGCGTACGCTCGCGTTACCGTGCCGCGCGCTATCGTAAGCTGCGCCGCAAGCTCACGCTCGGGCGGCAGCCTGTCGCCTGGTTTGAGCTTTCCCTGCCTGATTGCAAGCTCTACTTGTTGAACGATCTGGCGGTAAGCTGGCGTATTTGATTTTTTTTCGATGCTGACAAGTTCGTCCATTATTGGATTGGTCCAATAAGTTTTGGACCAATCCAATTGTAGCTCAGCTTGTCCTATCCGTCAACTACTGATCCGTACCCCACAAGAGCGATGGAGATGCGTCCGCCTGGGCGGCGCGCTGGACGCCCGAATCTCCACCTTTCGCAGCCGCCGCAAGAGCGGGCACCATTGCGGCATAGCGCGCCGCAAGATCCGGAGAAGCTTTTGCCGCTTTTGCAAAGAAGGTGTTCGTGCTCGCTGCATCTCCCTTGTCGGAATAGATGCGCGCCGCGAGCAGGTTCAGGAGCGCCGAACCTGCGTTTTTCGAAAGGCCCTGTTTCACCGCCTGAAGCGCCCCGTCCTGGTCGCGCGCCAGGAGCCGGACATTTGCCAGGTTTACGTACGGCGACACCATCGTCGGCGCATCGGCGATCCCCTGTCGGAATGATGCCTCGGCTTCGGTCAGCTTTCCGAACAGCGCATCGAGGATCCCGACCTGCACTCTCACCTTCACTGCCGCGCTGCCCGAGAGGGATGCAAGCGATGAAGTGAGGCTCGCGAGCCGGCCGGTGTACAGGGCATCGTTGAACAGGGAAAGAGACGCCGCGTAGGCGTGGTCGACGCTCGGCCGCCCCGGTTCCACGACCGTGAGCGGGCTGGGAGGCAATGGCAGCGCCGGATATGCGTCGCGCATGCCTGCCACGGGGATGAACTCGAAGCTGTCCGTGCCGTTGTATTTTCGAACGAGGTCCGATGCCGATGCCCACGCGGCCATGAAGCCCTGCGACAGGATTGTCGTCTCGACTGGAATCCACGTCTCTCCGACCCGCGCCATGGCTTCATAGGCGCCGCCCGTCAGGTACATGGCATTCTCTGCCGGCTCGCCCGTGTCGAATGCAAGGAAGATATGGCCCGGCGTCGTGAGGATCGCCGTGCGTACGCCGGCGGATTCCAGCAGTGAGCAGAGGAGCGCGGTCGTGTCATCGCAATCGCCGGTCCTGTTGTACAGCGTGACCCGGGGGAAACGCACCGTGTCCACAATTTCCGCCTTGCCCAGTGCCTTGGAGAATGGGGAATCGGGGTCCGGGACATACGCGATCCCATAGGCGCCCACAGCATCGCAGATACGCATGGCCTGGAATATCGTCCTGGAAAGGAATGACCGGTTCGCTGCATCCCCGGAGGCCAGCACGCGCGCGGCGAATCCGCTCACGGTTGATTCGTTGGGCGTGATGAAGGAGGCGATCTTGCGCGTGTCCGTCCAGGTGAGGGCGGTATTGCGGTAGATTGTCGCGCTGCCCGTTCGCGTCATGGACTGCTCAGCGCCGGATGCGGTCCAGCTCACCGTCACCTGCACCTGCGTGGTCATGTCTTCCTGCAGATCGAGGACCTTCTGGTTGAAAACCGGGGACAGGTCGAATGAGGCGTTCTGTCCCGGGGCAAGCCGTGCAACCGGCTTCGATTCCACCGGCAAGTCCATGAACTGCGGGATGAAAAAGCTCACCCGGACTTTCTCCACCGGATCGGCGAGCGGGTTTCCGACCGTCAGCGTCCCGGGAGGATGCGACGCGTACCATTGCATGAGCGAAGGGAAGAGATTGGCAACTTTCACGTCGCTCACGGTGAGGGGCTTCTGCCGGACGCCGCCCTGGCCCGTGTCGCTGAACAGGTCCTTCAGGGCGTTCATTGCCGTGCGCGCCCGCTCGTCATCCGGCGCCTTGCTCAGGAGAAGCTCGTACTTCTGAATCGCCTGCACGTAGCTGGCGCGGGCCGTTTCGATGCCGATGGAGGCGAGCGTGGCGCGCGCCCTGGCGTCGAGCGCTTGCGCGGCCGTTCGCAGCTCACCCACCTCGATCGCCTGGAGCTGCGTCGCGGCCTCGGTGTTGCCCGGGTCCGCATCGACGACCTTCTGCCACCACGTCTTTGCCATGATCGGAGAGTCCGCGGCCGCATAGAGTTTCGCCATCGCGGCGTCCTGCGCTTCCTCATCCGTCGATGCAGCCGCGCGCAGCGCAATCTGCTTTTCCTCGAAATCGTTGTGCACCCCGCGCGATGCCGCGTCGTCGCGGTCGAGCAGCTTCACAATGCGCTTGGAGAGCACGTCGCAGATATAGATCAGGCCGCGCGACCAATCCTCCGCGATTGTCGCCGAGGCGGGCATGTCGGGCTCCTCGGAGCCCTTGAGGGTGGCAAGCGACCAGACCAGGCGGCCGTCGCGCTGAAACTTCATGAGGGTCCTGTTTGCATAGAGGATGAAGCTGCCGTCGGGGCCGACGTCCATCGAGGTGGCGGCGATGACATTCGACGGGTCGACAAGTGGAAGCACGATATCCAGGGGTTTGCCTTCGCCGGTATAGACGTGCACGCCGCGAAGCTGCGGGTCGTAGACCCAGATCGATCCTTCGGGACCGATCGCATAGGCGGTCGGATATGCGGAGGCCGAGCTGAAAAGCGGCACCTCCTGGCGCTTGTTGCCGGCGGCCACGCGCCATGCCTTGCGGTTCATGGCGTCGATCAGGAGCGCGCTGCCGTCGGGATAGGCTGCCCAGTAGAATGTCGTAGAGAGCTCCATGCCGGTCGGCATGCGCTGGGGATCGACGGCACCCGGCTGCAGCCGGTAGAGATCGCGACCGGTGCTCGGCTTCATGAGAAATGATCCCCCGGGCGTGGTCGCCACGCTCCCGACATAGATCGGAGCCGTGCGTTCCGCAAGCGCTTTCCCCGGCTCGCTCACCTGGCGGAACGTGTGGTCGAGCTCGACGCAGGTCATGGCGAGCGCGGCGCCGAAGGTACCGGACGGCGTCACCGCGATTCCCAGCGGCGTGGAAAGCGGATTCAGCGCGGTCACGGGCAGCTCATCGACGAAGACCGGTAGAGCGCCCTTCTGATCCACGAGATAGCCGTGGAAAGAGCTCCACAGGAGAAAGACCGAGCGGGCAAGCCAGAGCGGTGTGTCCGCCGTGGCGGGTCCGTTCCATACCAGTGCGGGCGTCGTGGAGGCATCCGATGCACGCTTCAGGGAGACGACGATCGTGAGGGAGTCCTTGTCCTGCGAAGCAATGGTCGCCGCGGTGAAGTCCGCGCGGGTGGCAACCGCCTGGATCGAGAAGCTCCGCGCATAGACCCTGCCCATCAGGTCGGTTGCGCGGTCGATGATGTCGTTGACGGTTGCGGCAAGACCAGTCGTTTCAGATGAGACCAGAGGCTGCGTGAAGGCGATGCGCTCCGCGGCATTCGCGTGCGCCGCCAGGCCGACGAACAGGATTCCAAGGACCAGGACGATCGAACGCATGCGCATGGCATTACCCCTCTGTGGCGCCGCCGCCGATGCCCATCATGCCCCGCGGGGCGGGAATCGTACAAGCGGCGTCATACGGTGATTGCCCTTCTCCATATCTTCATGCAACGCTATGTCGGCTCAGCTATAACGCGTGGCTCCGCGATGGGCTCAGGAGGATCGGTGAAAGCGGCGCGCATCGTGCGGCCGGGAGAAGTCGCTTTTGTCGAGGTCCAGGCGAACACGCCCGGCCCGGGCGAGGTCATCGTTCGGCCGATCTGCCTGTCCCTCTGCGGAAGCGATATCACCCATTACCGGTACCTGTCGGAGGACAGCTACCCGCAGCCCGCGGGGGTATCGGGTCACGAGATGATCGGCATCGTCGAGGCGGTGGGAAACGGCGTTTCCGGGATCGTCCCCGGAGAGCCCGCCCTGACGCTCTCCCCCGACCAGAATGCCATGACCGAGTGCTACTGCACAAAGGCGGAGTACGTGCTGCCCCTGCCGGAGGGTCCTTCCTTCGAGGATCTCCTGATGGCGCAGCAGCTCGGCACCGTCGTGTACTCGGCCCGCAGGGTCCCGAACATCGTGGGCGCAACTGCCGCGATCATCGGCCAGGGCTCTGCCGGGATCTTCTGGGCGCAGATGCTCCGGCGACTCGGCTGCCGCCGCGTCATTGTGATGGACCTCCGGGACGCGCGGGTGGAGGCCGGGCGGCGATTCGGCGCCGACCTGTCATTCAATAATGGAAAGCGTGACCCCAAAGAGGCGGTCGCGGAATCCACCGGCGGTCTCGGGGCGGACATCGTGGTCGAGGCGGCCGGAGAGGCGGATGCAACCAACCTGGCAGCGCGACTGGTGCGGGAGCGGGGGATCCTGTACTACTTCGGCATCCCACGCTCGCGAAGCTTCGTTTTCGATTACGCCACGTTTTTCAGCAGCTACGCCATGACCTTCAGCACGAGCGGCTCCATGCGTGAGCCCGGCAAGGGCTCGTTCCGCGTTGCCCTGGACCTCATTGCGCGGGGGGATGTTGACGTGCGGGGCATGGTCACCCACCGGGTTCCATTCAAGGAGCTCTCCCGCGCCTACGAGCTCGCGCATACCGGCGCCGACGGAGCGGTGAAGGTCGTGGTCGAGATGCCGGGGGCGGATCGGTTGAAAAGGACGTGACGCTCCCACGGCCAGCAGCCCTTGCGCGGGCGCGCGGGCACGGGTACCTTCTTCCCTGCATGCCCGCGTCTCCACCTTTGCCTTCGATGTGCCGAAATGATGAGTATCGCCTATGAGCATCCGTCTCAAGATCATCCTCATCGTCGTGCCCCTGATAGTCGCCACGCTTGCCCTTACCGGGGTGAGCAGCTATTTCTCCGCGTCCAACGGCATCACCCGCATCGCAAAGGAGTTCCTGGGATTCAAGGCTCTCGAGCTGCAGAACCAGGCGGAAAGCCAGTGGCGCCTCCTCGTGGACAACAATCTCACCGGCAAGCAGGAGATGGTGGCAGCGACGAAGGCCGCCGTGGAAGGCTACGCCCGCAGCATCGTGCGCAGCCGTACGGAGCTGATCGTCGCAGTCACCGCGGATGGCACATTGGAAATGAGCACGTCGCCGGTGACATTCCAGGCCGATGAGCAGCAGGCCCTTGCCGCGCTCGCTGCCGAGAAACGCACTGATCTCCTGAACCTCTCCATCGGCGGAGCCTCCCGGGTGGCAAAGCCTTTCTGGTTCGATCCCTTCGGCTGGTACGTCGTCGTGAGCGAGGAGCGCTCGGCTTTTTACGACCAGGTGAACCAGATCGCGGTGCGGACAGGCATCATCCTGGCCGGCTCCATCCTCATCGGGGTCATCCTCGTGCTCGTGTTTGCCGGCTACCTCACCCGGCCGCTGCGGCGCGTGATGAAGACCATGCGGGACATCATCTCCACGAACGACCTCTCCGAGCGCGTCGTCGTCGAGTACGATGATGAGATCGGGCAGCTCGCCCAGACATTCAACCTCATGATCGAGCGCCTGAACGAAGCCTACCGGCAGATCAAGGGATTCGCATTCAAAGCCGTCGTGGCACAGAGGCAGGAGAAACGGACGCAGACGCTCTTCGGCAAATTCGTGCCCGAGCACGTGATCCACCAGTTCTTCGCCAATCCCGAGGATACGCTGGTCGGGGACAACCGCGTGCTCTCTGTGCTTTTCTCCGATATCCGCAGCTTCACCACGATCTCCGAAAGCATGCGGCCTGACGAGCTCGTGCATGCCTTGAACCGTTACTTCGACACCATGGTGGCCATCATCATGAAGCGCGAGGGCATCGTGGATAAGTACATCGGCGACGCGATCAAGGCGTTCTTCGGCGCGCAGGCCAATCCCGCCGCGAAGACGAGCTTCGCGCTGGAATCCGTGCTGGCGGGCGTCGAGATGATAGAAGCGCTGGGTGGCTTCAACGCCGGGCAGAGGTCGGCGGGAATGCCCGAGTTCCGCATCGGCGTCGGCATCAACTATGGCGTCGTGACGGTCGGCAACATCGGCTGCGAAAAGAAGATGAACTATACGGTCATCGGCGACATGGTCAACCTCGCCTC
>PMDT01000144.1 GCA_003154555.1 Spirochaetaceae bacterium | reverse complement strand
GAGATCGTGGAGAGCATCTCATCGACGGTGCGGTCCACGCCGCGAACCGTCACGCTTCCGCTCACCGAGTGGGCCTCCAGGACCTTCACCGTGCGGGGAACGACGATCTGGAAGGAAACAGTCCCTGTCTGGAACGCGAAGCCCGGTTCGTGCTTTTCTTCCAGGATCAGCCGGCTGCCGACCCTGTTGATGTCGACCCTGACTCTTTCCAGCGCGGCCTGCGTCGGCGCCATCTTCACGGAATGCACGGCAAGAGCCGCGCCCGCCGTGTCCCCGCTGATGTCGATCGACCCGGCGATATTTCGCACCTCCAGCTCTGTGACGTCAGACGGCACCTGTTCGTCTTTCTCCTCGCGGACCGCACCGCCGTAGGAGAAGCTCTGGCCGTTCCAGAAGCCGCGGTTATCCATCATGTCCCAGTGAAAGTCGAACATTCTGCCCTGGGCGATCGTCACGATGCTCCCGATCACGATGAGGATCGAGAGCACGCCGAGAGAGATGCCCAGGATATCGATCGCGCTAAACTTTGTGCGAGCCATCCATCTTCTCCATCTCACGCTTCGCGAGGCGCTCCACGAGGCTTCCCGACTGGTACAGGAACGCGGAAAGGAAGTGGGAGACGACGCCGATGCCCCAGCCGAACGCCACCCACAACCACCACTGGTACCCGCCCCAGGTGAGGTTGTTGATGAGCGCGAGGCCGATGAGCACCACGAGATAGGTAATCGCGTGGCGAATAAAGGCGATTTTGCGCCGCGCGATATTGCGCGCGAGCGCGAGCTTCTCGTTCATGTCCGACATGAGTTCCTCCTGTCTTCTCGTTCATCTCTCCAACACCGCTGGGCAGCCATTGTGCCCCCGCAATCCACGCCACGCGCCGAAACCCGGGACCTATTTTTCCTTCCGCGGCGTTTCAATCGTGGCTTTTTCATCCTCCCCGTCGTCGTCCTTGCGGACGACCTCCAGGGTGAAGTTCGACGCGAGCGCCGCCAAGGCGCCGACCGCGGCGAGCACGGGCAGGANNTGTCGTCCTTGATGATGATCCTGCGCACATTGCCTTCGTGGACGATGTCCTTCACCTTGCGCATCATCTCTTCGCCCTTGACCTTGAACTCATTGCCCTGATCAGGTTCCATTCTGGCCTCCCCCAGGCAGGATAGCCTCGGGAGCCTTCGGGGTCAAGGAAAGGGGGCCTCCCTCCACGAGACTGACTTCCCCAGAAACGCTTCGTCGGATATAAAGGGGCGACGGCGCGGTACGCATCGGAGACGCGCCGCCACGCGTGCACACGGAGGTGACCATGGGTTCCGACGGCTACCTGCTCGGATTCGATCTCGGCAGCTCTTCGATCAAGGCCTCGCTCCTCGACGTCTCGACGGGGAAGCCGGCGGGCAGCGCCACGAGCCCCAGGACCGAGCTCGTGATCGACGCGCCCCATCCCGGCTGGGCCGAGCAGGACCCTGGTGTCTGGTGGGACAATGTCGTGGCAGCGGCCGCCGAGCTCAAGGCGGCAACGGGGAAGGCCTTCGAGTCGGTGAAGGCCATCGGGATCTCCTATCACATGCACGGGCTGGTGCTCGTGGACAAATCAGGTGCGGTACTGCGACCGTCGATCATCTGGTGCGACAGCCGGGCAGTACAGATCGGTGAGAAAGCATTCCGCGGCATCGGCGAATCGACATGCCTGGCGCGCCTGCTCAACTCACCGGGGAATTTCACCGCCTCGAAGCTCGCATGGGTGAAGGAGAACGAGCCGAAGGTGTTCGCCCGCGCGTACCGCATGCTCCTTCCCGGCGACTGGCTGGCGTATCGCCTGACAGGAGAGATGGTCACGACGACGTCGGGACTCTCGGAGGGCATCCTGTGGGACTTCAGCAAGGGCAGTCGCGCCGACATCGTCCTGGACTGGTACGGCATTCCGCACGACATGGTCCCCCCGACGGTGGAGACCTTTTCCACGCAGGGCACGCTCAATGCCGCATCGGCGGCGGCCCTTGGCCTGGCGAAGGGAACGCCCATCTGCTACCGGGCGGGCGACCAGCCGAACAACGCATTCTCCCTCAACGTCCTGAACCCCGGCGAGGCTGCCACGACGGCCGGCACCTCGGGGGTGGTGTATGGCATCATCGATGAACCGCGCTACGATCCGGAATCCCGCGTCAACGCATTCGTCCACGTCAATCACGCTCCGGGAAATCCCCGGTACGGGGTCCTCATGTGCGTCAACGGCGCCGGTATTCTCTACAGCTGGCTCAGGAGACTGCTTGTCGGCGAGTCGGGGCGCGTGCCGTACGACGAGCTGAACCGGGTGGCAGGCCAGGCCCCCGTGGGCGCCGACGGCCTCGTGGTCCTGCCGTATGGCAACGGCGCGGAGAGGACGCTGGGCAACCGCAACCCGGGGGCGTCCGTGCTCGGGCTGGACTTCAACAGGCACGGCATTCCCCACCTTCTCCGCGCCGGCCAGGAAGGGGTTGTTTTCGCGCTCACCCACGGTCTTGCCATCATGAAGGGCATCGGGCTTACCGCGGACACTGTCCGCGCGGGCCACTCCAACATGTTCCTGAGCCCCCTTTTCCGGGAAGCATTTTCGACGGCGACCGGTGCGCGCGTGGAGATCTTCGAGACCGATGGAGCGCAGGGCGCGGCGCGGGGGGCGGGCATAGGGTCAGGCGTGTACCGTGGCGCGACGGAGGCATTCGCCGCATTGCGTCCCGTCCAGACCGCAGAGCCCGATCGGGGGAAATCCGCCGCCTATGCGGATGCGTTCGGCAGGTGGAGCGAAGCGCTTTCGAGGAGCCTGGCCTGACGATCAGGTCAGGGGGACGCCCGCATTCAGCGGGTGTTCCTTCCGACCCGAGCCGATAATTTTTTTCCCGTTGACGAACACATAATCGATGCCGTTCGGTGCGGCATCTGGTTCCGCGCTGGTGGTGTTGTCGACAACCGTGCTCCAGTCGAAAACGACGATATCTGCTGGATACCCCTCCTTGAGAAGTCCCCGCCCGGCAAGGCCGAATCTTTCCGCCGAGGCGCCGGTCATCTTGTGAATTGCTTCCTCCGGCGACAGGATGCGGCGGTCGCGGGCGATCTGGAGCAGCCGCGGGAACGCTCCATACGCGGAAGGGTTCTGCACGCCATGGAGCTCCACCCGGGCGTTTGTCATGAACAGGCTCGCCGGATGCCGCATGAGCGACTCCACGATGTGAGTCGAGCTCACGCGATTGCAGAGCACACGGGCGCGGCCGCCGCTCCCGCGCGCAATATCGATCAAAGCGTCCGTCGTGCTGGTGCGCCGCATGCGCGCGATCTCGTTGAGGAACCTTCCGTTGCAGTCGGCAAGCTCCTCATTCAGCGTGTCGACGATACGGATGTCCGCCGGGCCGAAACCGAGCCGTCTCTCCACCGCGCGCATTTCCCGGCCCAGCCTGCGCAGCGACGACTGCTGCTCGTAGGCATCTGCTCCCTTCGCGACGAACCACGCGGGCAGGAGGACGCCGATGACCGTGGCGCCGCTTGAGTGGGGTGAGACGTCGAAGCGCACGTCGACGCCGTCCGCGATTGCCTCGTCGATCAGCGCGACGGCCCTGTCCGCGGTACGCCACGTGCGCGACCCGACAAATGCGAGGTGCGACACCTGGAGGCGCGCGCCGCTTGCGCGGGCGAGATCGAGTGATTCACGCAGGGCGATCAGGTTGTGCGGTTCGCCGAAGCTGCGGATGCGGTACCCCGGGGCGAGCGCGGAATACGCGCGCAGGTGCACCGCGAGGATCCTGTTTTTCCGCCTGACCAGCCGCGCGACCTCGAGAAGCTCCTCGGCGCGGGCATACATCCCCGGCTCGTCCTGCAGGCCGAGTGAGACGCCGCGCGCGCCCTGGTCCATCGCGGTTTCCAGCAGGTAGAGCAGCTCCTTTGATTCGTACGGATGGAGGGGCGAGGTCTCCAGTCCCCGGATGGACGCGCGCGTGCTGCCGTGACCCGCCAGGAGGGCGACATTGTGGCTTGCCCCCGCTGAGGCGAGCCGGGCGAAGTATTCTTCCACCGTGTCCCATTGCATCGAAAGGATTCCGGCTCCGGCGGGGCGGTCCGCAATCTGCTGCCGCCATGTGCTCCCCCGGCGGATGCCCGCCGCGGCGATTCCGCAGTTGCCCGCGACGACGGTTGTAATGCCCTGCGCGAGAAAGGGGTATTTCAGCTCGTCGTGTCCTTTGAGGGGGAGATGCCAGTCGAGGTGCGAATGCGCGTCGATGAAACCGGGCGCGACGACGCGGCCCGCGCAGTCGATGACCGTCCCCGTCGTCCGCACGGGCTTTGTCGTGATGCGGCGGATCGTGCCGGCGCGGATCAGGACATTCGCCGTGTAGGGCGCCCCGCCTGTCCCGTCGACGATCAGCCCGGCTTTGAGAACGATGTCCTGCCCTTGCTTTGAGCCTTCGTGTGCCATGGGAATCCCTTATTGATAACACACCAGGCGGAGAATTGACAGGGCACCGGCGGAGGGAGCATGGTGGGATTCATGATCCATGTGGTGGGAGCAGTCGGCATCGACCTGATCGCCATGCGGGAGGTCTTTCTCGACGGCACCTCCAACCCGTCGGACATCCGCATGGGGCTGGGCGGCGTCGGCTACCGGATCTGGAGCAACCTGGAGGGTCCGAAGCGTTTCATCACGGCGCTCGCGGCGGACCCGATTTCGCGATGGGCGCGCGAGGCGCTGGAGGCGGACGGCAGCGTCATCATCCAGGGCGTGACGGACAAGGAGGCGGGCCCGCCGCTGTACCTCGCCCTCATGGAGAGCGGGAGCCTCAAGGTCGCCGCGTCGGACTTCCGCATTGTCGAGCAGGCCCTGTCGGCCGATTTCGTCGAGCGCTCACTCGGCGAGCCGGGACCGGCGGACTTCCTCATCCTTGATGCCAACCTCTCCGCGACGCTTCTTGCCCGGCTGGTGGACAGATATGGACGCGCGACGCGCCTCGTCGTCGAACCCGTCTCGGTAGAGAAGGCGGCGCGTCACGCCGCGTCGCTCCACGACCTCTTCCTCCTGACCCCCACGGAAGAGGAGATGGACGCCCTGGGTATTCGCGACATCCCGAGGTTCATGAGGGACCGCCGCATCGCGACGATCGTGGTGACGCGGGGGGAAAAAGGACTCAGCCTGTACACTGCGGGAGCGCCCTCTGAGAACCTGGGTCCCGGCAGGCGCGTGGAAGCGCGCGACACCACGGGCGCCGGAGACCTGCTGCTTGCCGCGCTCGTCTCCGAGCTGCACAAAGGCGTGGAAATGCGGGCGGCGGTGCGCCGTGCGATGAGCGCGGTCGAAGACCGGCTTTCAAAGGAGACGGCGTGAACGAATTCCTGCATCTATCCCCGGAAGTTGCCGATGCGCTGGCCGCTGGCAGACCCGTCATTGCCTTCGAATCCACCATCATCAGTCATGGCATGCCGTACCCGCGCAACCTCGAGACTGCCCGCGCGGCGGAGGCTCTTGCGCGCGGCAGGGGGGCCGTCCCCGCAACCGTTGCGGTGCTGGACGGCAGGATATTCATCGGCGTGGGTCCGTCGGAGCTCGATCGGCTTGCAACGGAAAAAGGCGTGCTCAAGGCGTCGCGGCGGGACCTCGCGTGGGCCCTGGCGAATCGGAAGACCGGCGCGACGACCGTGAGCGCCACCATGTGGGCGGCGCGACTGGCGGGCATCGATGTCTTTGCAACCGGCGGCATCGGCGGCGTCCATCGCGGGGCAGAGGGCACATTCGATATTTCGGCCGATATGACGGAGCTCGCCGCAACGTCGGTCTGCGTCGTCTCCGCCGGGGCAAAAGCGATACTCGACCTGCCGAAAACACTCGAAGTCCTCGAAACACTCGGCGTTCCGGTGCTCGGGTTCCAGGCGGCGGAATTCCCCGCCTTCTACTCGCGCTCGAGCGGCCTTCCCATACCGCTGCGGGTCGAATCCGCGGCGGAGATCGCGAAGGTCCTCCGGTCCCAGCGCACCCTGGGCGCCCCGCAGGGCATACTTGTTGCCAACCCCGTGCCGGTGGAATATGAGATCCCGCGCGGCACGATGAGCGGCTGGATCGAGACGGCGCTGCGGGACCTGGATGCGCGCGCCATCCAGGGCAAGGCCGTCACGCCTTTCCTGCTTTCGCGCATCGTCGAGCTCTCCGGCGGCGGCGCGCTGGAGACGAATGTGCAGCTCTTCCTCAATAACGTCGATCTCGGTTGCGCCATTGCGGCGGCCCTGGCTGCCGCGCCGCACGGCGCGGCATGATCAGCGTCGAAGGGTTTGCCGCCGCGCTCGTGAAAAATGTCGAGCGCGTCGTCTACGGCAAGCGCGCAGTGATCGAAAGGATCGTCGTTGCCCTGCTCTGCAGCGGGCACGTCCTGCTGGAAGACGTGCCGGGCGTGGGCAAGACCATCCTTGCGCGGGCTTTGTCCGCCTCCCTGGGGGGAAAGTTCCGCCGCATCCAGTGCACGCCCGACCTGCTGCCCGCGGACGTCCTTGGCGTATCGGTCTACAACCCCCGCACCTCGCGGTTCGAGCTGCGCGAAGGGCCGGTCATGACGAATGTGCTTCTCGTCGATGAGATAAACCGGGCAACTCCGCGCACGCAGTCGGCGCTCCTGGAGGCCATGGCGGACGGGCAGGTGAGCCTGGAAGGGCGCACGATTCCCCTGCCTCGCCCCTTCATTCTCATTGCAACCGAGAATCCCGTAGAGTTCGAAGGCACGTTTCCACTTCCCGAAGCCCAGAAGGACAGGTTCTTCCTGAGCCTCCGCATGGGCTATCCGCCCCCCGAGGCGGAGGAAGAGGTCATGACGGCGCAGAGCAGCATCGCGCATCCGGTCTCGCTGCTCACCGCGATCACGGACCCTGCGACGCTCGTCGGCCTGCAGGAGAGGATCCTCTCGGTTCCGGTTGGCGACGATGTCTCCGACTACATCCTCGCGCTGGTGGAGGAAACGCGGCGCGAGCCCCGTCTCTCACGGGGGGCATCGCCGCGCGCATCCATGGCCCTCTACAAGGGCTGCCAGGCGATGGCCCTTCTCCAGGGCAGGAAGGCAGCGTCGGCCGCCGATGTGCGCTCGCTCGCTCCCGCGGTGCTGCTGAAGCGCATCAGCGTGACACCGGAGCACCAGCTGCGGGGATGCACGGAAGAGAATGTCATTGAGGAGATACTTCTCCGGATCGTCGCGCCATCGACCGGCACGGCGCAGGCATCTTCGTGAGAGCACCCGCCCGGGGAGACATCGCGCTCATCATCCTCTTTATTCTCTGCTTTGCCTTTGCCCCGTTCCGCGAGATGCGCCTGCTCAGCCTTTTCCTGCTCCTCGTGGTCGGGATTCCCACGGTCGCAAACCGCCTCCTTCCCCGCGCTGTTTCCGTCTCGCGACGGGACGCCGTGCTGCGGGTCAACCGGGCGCAAAAGGTGGTCGTGAGCCTCGAGGTGCGGAATCGCTGGCCCCTGCCCATCCACGCCGTGCTCGTTGTTGACGCCCCGGGCGGACTCTTTCCGGACACTCCGCCGGTGTTCTGTGTCGATCTCGCGCCCCGCGAGGCCACGATCCTGAGCTGGGAAGCGGAAGCGCGGGAAAGGGGTGTCCTGGAGATCGGCCCGGCGACGGTGTCAGGGCCGGGGCCATTCGCGCTGCGTCCGTGGGGAAAGGCGTATGAATCGACGACGACCCTTATCGTGTACCCGGCGGTTTTCCCCGTTTCGCTGGAACACACGCGCGGGTTGCCCGCGGGATCTCTTGTCGTTGCAAACCGCCTGTACGAGGACGTAAGCAGATATCGTTCCCTGCGGGAATACGTTCCCGGTGACGAGCTCCGCCGCATCAACTGGAAAGTCTCGGCGCGGCTGGGGAAGCTCTACACCATGGAGTACGTGCCCTCGCTGTACTTCCCTGTGCTCGTGCTCCTGAACCTCTCTTCGTCGGACTATCCTCTTGACGGCAGGCATCACCACATGGAAAGGGCCATCGAGCTTGCAGCGTCGCTCGTCGTGTACTTCATCGGGATGAAGCAGGAGGTCGGTCTTGCGGCGCTTGCCACCCGAACCATTACGAGCACAGGCGACGGGCCGATCGTCGTGCCCATTCGCGGGGGCACCGGCCACGCCGTGAGAATGCTCGAAGACCTTGCACGGGCCGCGCCCGACTCGAGCGGCGCCGATTTCGCGCGGCTGGCCGGCAGCGCGGGCGTTGCTGTCCGCGCGGGGACGCGGATCGTCGCCGTGACCCCGCCGCTTCCGCCGGAGCGTCGCGCCGGGCTGCATGCCCTTGCCCGGAAAGGCTGGGAGCTGGAGGTCTTTTTCGTCACTTCCGCGGCAACGGCGAGAGCCGACACGGAAATGACCGGTGTCCTCTCCCACATCCATTCGTCCGATGGAAAGCAGGACATCGATGCGTGAATCGCGCCTGTCGATGCTGCGCTCGTCGCTCCACCCGCTGATCTCTGTCCTGCTGCCTTTTTCGTTCGTCCAGGCGCTCGACGCGTTGATCCGGGGAGGCATCTTCCAGGGCACGATTCCCGTCCCCCCGCCCGGCTTTCTTCTTGTCGTGCTTGCGGCGGGCGCCAGCCGCACCGTGGTGTCCAACGCACTCGGTGCCCGGCGCATCCGCGGCGCATTCGCCCGCATCCGGGAGGCCCTCCTCACCTTCGCCTCTGCCGCCGCAGTCCTGCTGCTCCTCGGTGGGGGGCCCTTCCACGGCGACTGGAATCCGTTCGGCCCTGCGCTCATCTGGCCTCTCATCCTCTGCGGCGCGCAGTGGCTCCTTACCTTGCAGATCCAGGATGCCCTCCGCCCCCGTGAGCTTTTTCTTTCTCTCCTGGGCGGCGCCACCGGCCATGCCCTCGTGCGGGCCGCCCGCGATGCAAACGGCGAGGCGACTGAATCTCAGCAAAACCTTCGGAAGCTGCGCGGCACAACCCTTTTACTCGAAGCATTCATCCTTGTTCCCTTCGTGCTCCTCGTCACGGCGCGCACGATTGTCTCCGCACCCGCCCTTTCCCCATGGGGCACGGCGCGGGTCCTCATCCACGTCCTCATCGGATGTGCCGCGATTGTTGTCTTCGGCCATTTCTCCCATGACCAGGTTGAAAGCGCTGCGGGAGTGAATCACGATCCGGGCCGCGATCTCCGGCGTATCGGCGGCTCCCTGGCGGGCATCGGCGGCATCTTCATCGTCGCATTGCTCTTCTCCGTTCCCCCGGCAGTCGGATCGCTTGCCGCCCTTGCGCGCTTCTTCATCTGGCTGCTCAGCCTCCTGCCCGTGCCCCGATCGGTTGTCGCAGCGCCTGAGGGAAACCTGGAGCAGCTGATACCGAGCGCTCCGTCTTTGCCGCCGACCGGTCCTGCCCACATGGGCGAGTCCGATCTGCTCGTGCAGATTTTTCACGTTGCCCGCATCGTGATCGCAGTCGCGGCGGGCATCGCGCTCATCTACTTTGTCCTCCGGCCTCTCTTCCGGCGTGATACGCGCATTTCCGCCGGACAGATGCATCCGCTCCGGACGCTTGTACGGCGCCTCAGGTCCCTTGCCCGTTTTCTGCTCAAGCTTCCCGGAGCCGTCTCTCGATGGATACGGGCGCCGGGCAGGGGATTCGCCGCCATACCGCGGGCGATCGTGGACTCCTTGCGCGGCGCCGCCACCGGCGCGAAGGCTCCCGCGGTGACCGCGGCGAATCGCTCCCGGCAGCGGGCGGCGCAGAGGGCCGTCCGCGACTTCCAGCGCCTGGCGCGCTGGGGACGGAAGGCGGGAGTCGCCTTTACGGCAGCCGAGGGACCGGCGGAGTACGCGCGGCGGCTGGAGCAGGCGGTGCCCGCCAAGGGGTTCGCATTGCAGGAGGCAGCTCTCCTGTTCGAGCAGCTCATCTATGCAGAGGCGCCGGTCGCGCATTCCGAGCAGGCATTCTCCAGGATGGTGGATGGGATCGTCAGATGAGCGACATCAGCGCGTGGGCAAAGGCTTTCATTGCGTCGGTGAAAGGAGTCTTCCAGGGCAGCGAGGAGCCGGTGCAGAAGATCTGCGTCGCTCTCCTCTGCCGCGGCCACGTCCTCATCGAGGATGTGCCGGGGGTCGGCAAGACGATGCTCGCACGGGCGGTGGCGGCGAGCATCGGTGGAAAATACAGCCAGATCCAGTGCACCCCCGACCTCCTGCCGGCCGACGTCCTGGGTGTTTCCATCTACAACCAGGCCCGCGGGGATTTCGAGTTCCGCGAGGGTCCCGTCATGACCAATGTGCTGCTCGTGGATGAGATCAGCCGCGCCACGCCGCGCACACAGTCCGCGCTCCTCGAAGCCATGGCGGAAGGCCAGGTGAGCGTGGAGGGCAGGAGCCTGCCGCTGCCGGACCCGTTCCTGCTCATCGCCACGGAAAGCCCCGTCGAATCCGAGGGGACATTTCCCCTGCCCGAAGTGCAGAAGGACAGGTTCTTTCTCTCCCTGCGCCTGGGGTATCCCGACAGGGACGCCGAACGCGCGATCATGCTGCAGCAGCGCCGGACCGAAAGCCCGCTCTCAAGGGTGCATGCAGTCGCGACGCTGGAAGGCCTCGTGGAGATGCAACGACAGGTGCTCGGCGTGCACGTGAGTCCGCTCCTCCGTCGATACATCCTGAACCTTGTGTCGGCGACGCGCGCAGATCCCCGCCTGGTCCTCGGGGTGTCGCCGCGCGGCTCCCTTGCGCTGTACAAGGGCGCGCAGGCCCTTGCGGCAATGAGAGGGAGGACTTATGCCGTGCCGGAGGACGTACGCGATATCGTCGTGCCGGTGCTGTGTAAAAGGATGATCATGAAGGAGGGAGGAGCCGCGCGGGAGGCGACGGAGGATGCCATCCTGGCCGAGCTGCTCGCCTCCATACCCGTGCCGCCCCTTGCGGAGGCGGCGCCATAGCCGGCACGGCTCAGTGGGCGTGCCGGTTCAGCCACTCGATGATCGAATCGATCACCTCGTCCTTGCGCAGCTCGTTGTGCAGCTCGTGTGACAAGCCTTCCCAGATCTTCAGCGTCACGTCACCCGTCAGGCTCCGCGCGAAGTCGATGGTCATCGATGGGCTCACGTACAGGTCGTCCGTTCCCTGTTCGATAAGGAGCGGCACCGGGAAGCTCGTGTGGGTCCGGATCCACTCGCTTGCGCTGAGCAGCACCGCGGCAGTGCGCACCGAAACGACCTTCTGGAAAAGCGGGTCTTTAAGGCTGGATTCTACAAATGCGGTATCGTGGGAGAGCGAGCGGGGAGGGGTGCCATGGGCCATGGTAAGGCGCGGCACGATACGTGAAAGGAGCTTTGCGGCGGCAATTTTCGCGGCGGGCTGATGGATGCCGGATGCGAGGAGCGGGCTGGACGAGATGATGCCATTCACGTTCGGCTTCCTGTCCAGGCCGTAATAGAGGACCTGCTCGCCTCCGAAGCTGTGGCCGTAGAGGAAGAGAGGAATGCCCGGAAAGCGCGCGCGCGTCTGCTCGAGCAGAATGTCGATGTCCTTCATGAGGGATTCCATGGACGGCGCGAAGGCGCGCGGACCCTCCGTGCGGCCGTGCCCCCTGCTGTCGGCGGCGTTTACTGCGATGCCGCCGGCGACGAGCCGTTCCACCAGCCGCACATAGCGGCCTGAGTGGTCGCCCTGGCCGTGCACGAGCGCCAGGGCCGCGCGCGGGGCGGCATCGGGTTTCCACGACTGCGCAAAAACTGAGAGACCATCGAACGACTTCCAGGAATATTCCTCGTGTTTCATGACTCAGCATGGTAATACGAGCCGGGCCCGGCTGCAAGCGAGAAGATTTTCCCGCGCCGCGGGCCGGCAAGGCCCCGGTACCCCGCGGCTTTCCAAGCCCCGGGCTCAGTCGCCCGTGAACTTCATGAAGTCGTCCTTCTTCACACCCTGGAGCAGGGCTGGGTCTCCCAGCACAATCCAGAGCGTGGGGTTGCCGATCAGGTACTTCTTTGTCACCCGCACCACGTCATCCGCGGTGACCGCGTTGATACGGTCGATGATGAGGAGATAGTCCCGGTAGTCGCCGTCATAGATGATGGAGGAGGCGATCTGCGCGGCAATCGACATGTTCGTTTCCTGGCCCGAGTAGAACTGGGAGAGGAAGCTCGCCTTGTAGAATGGAAGGGCGTCCGCGATGGACACGAAGCTCCCCGCCTTTGCCTCCTCCCCGGTGCCGATGCCGCCCTTTCCCGCGGCAGAAGCGCTCACGTTGCCGCCCATGCTGCGCCCGGACGCCAGGACCGCAATTGCCTGGTCGATGAGCGGCTTCACCGTGCCCGGTGTGGCAGTCTTGTAGACGGTGATGTCGCCATAGCTCGCCGTGAACCCGTGCACGGACGAGTTGACGCTGTAGGCCGCGCCGTTTCGGGTCCGCACGATCTCGAAGAGCAGATCGTCGAGCAGGTTGAAGGCGAGAAGGGACGGGGCGTAGTCCGGGCTGTCCCGCCCGGGCATGGCGAAGTTGCCGCGCACGTACGCGAGCCCTTCCGACTGCGGATATGTCTCAACAATGAGGTCAGACTTCACCGCGCCGGTGAAGCGGGGAACGGGCGGCCGGACGTACGTGGTGCGGGGAAGGAGGCCGAAGCTCGCATTGAGCTTTGCCACAAGGGTGGCCCGGTCGAAGTTCCCCACCGCGACGATGAAAATGCGACCTGACGTCACCTGCTTGTCGTGGTACGACATCACGTCGTCGAGCGTGAGACCCTCCAGGGAGTATCCCTCGCCCTGGAAATACGCCTCGTAGGGGTGGCCGGCGAAAAAGCTGTCGCGGAGGAGCTGATTCATGAGACCGAAGGGGTCGTTTTCATCCTGCTGCTTCGCGCGTTTGAAGTCGTTGATGACACGGGGGAACTCTTCCGCATTCCACTTGGGGTGCAGAAATGCATCCGCGAAGACGGGGAACAGGTCGTTGAAATAGGTGTCGATGGTGACGAGATCCAGCGAGGTGCTGTCGAAGGAGCCGGCATTCGCCGAGATGCTCGACGATGTCTCGAATAGCCTTTTCTGCACATCGTCATAGGTGTAGCGCGCCGAACCCCGCGTGAGCATCCGCAGCATCACCGCCTCAAGCCCCGCCTTCTCGACCGGCGTAAAGGAGACGTGACCCATGAGCACGACTTTCAGCGACATGATGCGGTTGGTCGTCGACTTCTTCACGATGACGGGGATGCCATTGGCAAGTGAGGTGACCGAGAAGGAGGGAATGTTTTCCCTGGCGAACGGGTTGATCTTCCCCGTCTCTACTATTGACTGCTCCCGCATGAGCTGGGGCGCCTGTGAGAAGACCGCCAGGGGCAGGAGCANNCCCGAAGGGCACGACAAGCGCCGCGGCAAGCAGTACAAGAAGGAATCGTCCCCTGCTCATTTCGCGCCCCCCTTCGACTGGTCGGCCCACCAGTATGCATTGTCCTTGCTGATCACGGTCCAGCCCTGGTCCCGGGCTTGTGCTTTTTCTGCCTCGAAATCCTTCGGGTTCATGCGGATCGACATCACGCTCGGCTTGGAAAGGATATAGGTCGCGATGAACGTCGCGATGTCCGGCGGGGTGACCTGGCGGAGTGCGTCCGTGTAGCCCAGGTAGTACGACGTGGAAGCGGACGACCACCAGAAGGACAGGGAGCCGATGAACCCGTTCACCGTTTCCCGTTCCCAGATCCGGTCGTCGGTGAGCTGCTGCTTCATGACGCTGAAATTGTCGGCCGTGAAATACGACTGGCTCGTGGCGATGGTACCCATCTCCGCGGCGAAGGCGGTCTTCAGCGACGCAAGGCGCGCGAATGTGTCCTTCTGCGGCGAGACGAGCATGAGGGTTCCGAAGCCGATCAGGCCGCCGTCACGCTGCGTCGAGTACGCCTCGCTGATGCTCTCCTTGCGATACTGGCCCGGGACATTGTTGAAGATGTCCGTTTTGAACTTTCCGTTGGGATCGTCCAGGAGATTGCCCAGTGCGTCGGCGGCATACGTTGCCGGGGGGTCCGCCAGGACGTCCGGTCCCCTGAACTGAAGGCTCACAGAGATGATTCCCGGGTACATCTGGTCGTCCGGGTATACCATGAAGGCATCCTTCTGCGGCGCCGGGTGGGCGGGCGGCGGAGGCGACCATGGATCCTTTGTCTTCTTCCAGTCCCCGAAACAGGCCTGGATCGCCGCCCGCGCGGCGGCGGGATCCACATCCCCGCCAATGAAAAGCGCGGCATTGTTGGGCACGTACCACGTGTTCTGCATATCCTTGAGCACGGGGATCGTGGCCGAGCGCACGAGCGCTTCCGATCCGCCCACGTCCTTCCGCCAGGGATATTTCCAGAACATCGTCCGCTCCACGGCGGAGCTGTAGATGTTGTCCGGGTCGCTGAGATAGCCGAGAATTTCATTCACGACCACGTTCTTTTCGGTGTCAAGCTCTGCCGGATCGAAGAGTGGGTAGCGCACCGCATCGGCCCAGAACTGGATGCCCTTTGCGACCTTGTCGGAGGGCACGGTGAAATAGTAAGACACGTCCTCCACCGACGTCCCGCCGTTCCAGTCGCCCACGCCAAGGTCCTTGAGCGCCGCCTGGAGGGCGCTCTGGTTCGGGTACGCCTTGTTGCCCTTGAACAGCATGTGCTCGTAGAGGTGGAAGAGCCCCGCTGTCTGGGGGGTCTGGCTCATGCCGCCTGTGCGGAAAGTGATCTGCACGCGCACAAGTGGCACGTTGTGATTCTCCATAATGAAAACCTCAAGGCCGTTGTCCAGCGTGTAGGTCTGCAGACCCGTCACGTCGGCCGGGGCCGCGAGGCCCAACGGGGCGGACGCGAACAGGAGCGCTGCGAAAAGCAGGATGCGGTTCTTCATGCGCGGGTCTCCTTTTTCAGCATGACAAGGCTTCCATAAATATACCGTGAATGAACATTCCATGCACAGCGTTCCCCCGGTATCTTGAAATACGGAATTCGGCAGGTTATAGTGGGGGACCAACACAAGGAGAAACTCACATGGCAGAGCTCAACCCATTCAAGATCGCGCAGAAACAGCTGGACACGGCGGCCGCCACCCTGGGGCTCGACGATGCGACGCACCAGCTCCTCCGCTGGCCGCAGCGCGAGCTGCAGGTAACATTTCCCGTGCACATGGACGACGGCAGCATCCGCATCTTCCACGGCTACCGCGTGCACTACAACGGCGCGCGCGGCCCGACAAAGGGTGGCCTGCGCTGGCACCCCGATGAGACGATCGACACCGTCCGCGCGTTGTCCGCGTGGATGACCTGGAAAACGGCAGTGGTCGACCTTCCGCTGGGCGGCGCAAAGGGAGGAGTCACCTGCAACCCGAAGGAGCTTTCGCAAAGTGAGAAGGAGCGCCTCGCGCGCGCCTACATCCGCGCCGTCGGTCGCTTCCTTTCGGAGACGGGCGACGTACCGGCGCCGGACGTCTACACGACCCCCGAGATCATGGCGTGGATGATGGACGAGTATGAGACGATCATTGGCCAGCACAGCCCCGGGGTCATCACGGGCAAGCCGATTGCGCTGGGCGGCTCGGCGGGACGCGGCGATGCAACCGCGCGCGGCGGCATTTTTGTGACGCGCGAAGCCGCGGCGAAGCTGGGCATGGAGCTGAAGGGCAAGCCCATGGCGATCCAGGGATTCGGCAATGCGGGGCAGTTCGCCGCGGTGCTCGGCGCGGAGCTGCTGGGCATGAAGCTCGTGGCCGCTTCCGACTCGCAGGGCGGCGTCTACAGCGCGAAGGGCATCGACGTCAAGGCGCTGATCGACTACAAGCAGAAGAAGGGCAGCCTCGCCGGCTTCCCCGGCGCGGAGAGCATCACGAATGAGAAGCTCCTGGAGCTGGATGTCGTGGTCCTCTTCCCGGCGGCGTTGGAGAACATGATCACCGACGTGAACGCGGCGCGCATCAAGGCGAAGATCATCTGCGAGCTGGCCAATGGGCCCACGACGCCGGAAGCGGATGCCATCCTGTACAAGAACGGCGTGTTCGTCATCCCCGACTTCCTTGCGAATGCCGGCGGCGTGACGGTGAGCTATTTCGAGCAGGTCCAGAACGCCTACAACTACTACTGGAACCTCGACCTGGTGTACAGCCGGCTTGATGAGAAGATGACGAAGGCCTTCGGCGACGTCTACGCGATGCACGATCGCCACAAGGTGAACATGCGGGAAGCCGCCTACCTCGTCTCGGTGAGCAGGGTTGCCGAGGCATGCAAGCTGCGTGGGTGGGTGTGAGCCTTCCCGACCCCCCCGTCAGCCAGGCCACGCTGAAGGGCTACCGGCTCTTCCGTCTCATCGCGCGCTTCCCCGAGCTCCAGGCGCAGATGCGCTCCACCTTCCTCGATGTTCTGGTGGAGCGCGGTCTTCTCACGCGGGAGGATCTCAACGGCATGGTGAGCCGCACCATGGCGGCGGACGGGGCCGCCGACACGGAAGCGGCGCGTGCGGAATACACGGACTGCCTCATCGATCTGCTCTTCGCAAACTCCCTCACCGAGGAGGAGATGGAGAACTGGGTCAACCTCGTGCGCAAGCGCGACCGCTGCCACGAGCTGGGCCGGGTGGTCTCCGGCGAGCACAACGATCCGGCCGCGATCTGGCGGGCGCTGCGCGAGTTCTGCGACATCCCCAAGGGCGAGCTGTACATCTCACGGGAGGAGGCGGAGGGCATCCGGGTCTCGCTCCTGTCCTACTACATCTCCAGCCAGCTTCCCTTCATCGGTATCGCCAAGAACCACGTCACCATCCGCGACATCGACACGGTGCTCGGGCACACGATCGGGCATGTCGTCTATCCCGGAAAGCTCGGCGGCAAGGCCGCGGGCATGATCGTCGCGCAGAAGATCCTGCTTCCCATCCTGTCGGATCGCGACCCTGATTTCGAAAAGTACATCTCGGTCCCCGACACGTGGTACATAAGCTCGGGTGTCATGTCGGATTTCATTGACAGGAATCACTTCTACGTCTTCCATACGCACAAGTACCGCGACCGCGATGCCATCGATGAAGAGTACAAGAGCATCGGCGGCATGTTCGAAAAGGCCTCTTTCCCCGACGACGTCGTGGCGGAGTTCCGCGCCCTGATCCGGCAGATCGGGGAGCATCCCATCATCGTGCGCTCCTCCAGCTACCTGGAGGACAGCTTCGGGCTGGCATTCTCGGGCAAGTACCAGTCCATCTTTCTTGCCAACCTGGGCACAGAGGACGAGCGGTTGCTCGCCTTCATCCGCGGCGTGAAGACAGTGCTTGCCAGCATGTACGGGCCCGACCCCATCATCTATCGGCGTGACCATGGCCTTCTGGACTTCAACGAGCGCATGGCGATGATCGTGCAGAAAGTGGTGGGCCGCAGATTCGGCGACTGGTTCCTTCCCTTTGCCGCGGGCGTGATGTATTCCTCCAACGCCTGGGTATGGAACCCCAAGATCAGGAAGAGCGACGGGCTCGTGCGTCTTGTCTTCGGGCTGGGGACCCGGGCGGTCGACCGGGTGGGCGGGGACTATCCCCGCATGATACCGCTCTCCCATCCGTCCCTGCGCCCCGAGGTGACCCCCGAGCAGATCTACAAGTATTCGCAGAAGATGGTCGATGCGATCAATCTCCGCACGGGGACATTTGAGACGATCGATTTCCGCACCCTGGCCGCGGAAAGCGGGCATCCCGATCTCTTCCTCGCGGGCTCGCTCATGGCGGACGGTGAGATGCGCGCTCCCCTGTTCAGGACACAGGAGCTCCCGCCGGCGTTGCTCTGCCTGACATTCGACAACTTCCTCAAGCAGTCGGCATTCGTGTCCCTGGCGCGGAAAGTGCTCTCCACGGTGCAGGCGGCCTACGGCCGTCCGGTGGACATCGAGTTCGCCTGGGACGAAAACAAGCTGTACATCCTGCAGTGCCGCTCACTTTCCATGCGCCGCGAGGCGGATCGCGTGCCTCTGCCGGCCGACGTGCCGGCAGAGGACACGCTTTTCCTCACCGGGTCCGGTATCACGAATGCCCGTATCACCAACATCGAATACGTCGTCTACGTGGATCCGCGCGCCTATGACCGGCTGGACACGGTGGAGAAGAAGAACAAGGTGGGACGGACGGTGGGAAAGCTGAACCTCCGGCTTGCCGGGAAGCTCTATGCCCTCATGGGTCCCGGCCGCTGGGGCAGCAACGACATCAATCTCGGCGTGCGTGTCACTTACGCGGATATCAACAGCACGCGGTTGCTGGTGGAGATCGCTTTTGCACGCGACGGCTATACCCCCGAGGTGTCCTACGGCACGCACTTCTTCCAG